>JAGAEF010000120.1 GCA_017613255.1 Lentisphaeria bacterium | reverse complement strand
ATCGCCGGAGAAGAGGATATTGCCGAAAATCTGGCCAACTTCTGGAATCAGGCGGAACTTTCCGGAAAATTCGTGGAAGGAAGGATCTTCCGCAAGGCCCGCGCCTATGCGGAAAAACTCATTTCCGGCGTGCTGGAAAAGAAGGACCGCATCGATTCCCTGCTGGAAAAGTTTTCCCGCCAGTGGGATATTTCCCGTATGCCCGTGGTGGATAAGAACATCATGAGAGTGGCGATTTTCGAACTGGAAAACTGCCCCGACATCCCCGCGGTGGTGAGCATAGACGAAGCCATTGAAATCGCCAAGGAGTTCGGCAGCGAACGGTCCGGCCTTTTCATCAACGGGATCCTCAACAGCGTGAAAGGAGAGCTTCCTCCGGGAAGCAAGAACCCGACTCCGCCCCGGAAAGCCGGAAAAGCGGGAACTCCCCGCAGAAACGCGGATCCTCACGGAGATAAGCACTGATGTCCTTCCTCGACGTATTCAAAAAAGGTCTTCAGAAGACCGCCACGACCATTTCCCGGACCGTTTCCGGACTTTTCACCGAAGTGAAGAAATGGGACGAGGGAACCTTCAAGATGCTGGAAGATGCGCTTGTGGCCTCCGATCTGGGAATCGCTGCCGCTAAAAAAATCGTGGACGACCTGCGGGACAAATACCAGCGGGGCCTTCTCAACGGCACGCAGGACATCCTTCAGGTGGCTAGAGACAATATGGTTGCCATGCTCCGAAGCGGAGCAAGACCCCTGCACATGAACCCCGACGGACTGACCGTCATCCTCATGGTAGGAGTCAACGGAAGCGGAAAAACCACCACGGCGGGGAAGCTGGCTTTTCTCTGGAGTTCCCGGGGGAAAAAGGTGGTCCTGGGCGCCTGCGACACCTTCCGGGCGGCGGCGGTGGAACAGCTGAAACTCTGGGGGGAAAAGACCTCTTCCACGGTCATTGCCTCCAAAACCGGGGCGGATTCCGCTTCGGTAGCCTATGACGCCGTCTCCGCCGCACTGGCAAGGAAGGCGGATATCCTCATCATCGACACCGCCGGACGCCAGCAGAATCAGAAATGGCTCATGGACGAACTTTCCAAGATCCTGCGCATCATCAGAAAACTTGCGCCGGACGCCCCTCACGAGACCCTTCTTACCATCGATGCAAGCATCGGAATAAACGCCATCAGTCAGGCGCGGGAATTTGCCGCCGTTTCCGGGGCCAGCGCGCTGGTCCTCACCAAACTGGACGGAACGGGCAAGGGAGGGGCGGCGGCCGCCATCGAGGAAGAGTTCCATCTTCCCGTGCTTTTCGTGGGACTGGGAGAAGCGCCCGATGATCTGCAGGAGTTTTCTCCGGAAGAGTACTGCGACGCCATTTTCTTTGGAGAAAGCGCGCACTGAACGTTTTCAGTTCTCCTTCTTCCTGTGCAGGACGGGTATGGGGGTGCGTTTCAGAAGGGAACGGAGATATTTCCACTCCGGAACGTATTTGGCGACCTCACGCCAGAAGGAGGCGGAATGATCCATGTGCCGGGTGTGGCACAGTTCGTGGATCAGGACATAGTGCACGCACTCTTCCGGGACGAAAAGAAGCATGGCGTTCAGCGAGATCGTCCCCTTTCCGGAACAGGAGCCCCATCTGGAGCTCTGGAGCCGGACGGCGCATGTTTCATAGGTTGTTCCGGTAAGACGCGCCGCCTCTTCCAGTTTTTCCGGGAGAAACTTTTCCGCCTCCCGGAGCACGAACCTTTCCAGAGCCGCCCCCACACCTTCCGGGGAAAGGACGTTTCCCGTGACGAGGATCCGGTCCCCCTCCCCTTCGTCCCACCGCACGCCCACCCCAGGGACGTCCAGAAAGGTGTAGAAAACCGTACCGACCCTGTTCAATGCGGCGAAATCCAGCCGGGCAGGGTACTCCCGCGAGAGTTCCCCGCCCCGGTGGGAAGCAATCCTTTTCCGGCGTTTTTTCAGCGTTGTTTCCAGCCAGGGAAGACAGCTGGAGAGGAAGGAAAGCGCCTCCTTTTCCGGCATGAAGAGGGGCAGGACCAGTTCCGCAACCGAATCGGTGACGCGCAGAGAGCATCTGCGGGCCTTTTCCGAGCGGCGCAAAGAAACCGTGCATTTTTCCCCGCTCCGGGGCAAAGTCACCTCTACCGTCCCATTTTCCGGCATAAAAAACTATTCCGTAAAGGTCTTCCCGTACTCCAGGAACCTGTTTTCGGCAATGGCGCGCCGAAACTCTTCCATAAGGTTCATGAAGTAATGGAGATTGTGGATGGTAAGGAGACGCAGTCCCAGAATCTCGTCCACATTCATGAGGTGCCGGATGTAGGCGAGGGTAAAATTGCGGCAGGCATAACAGGAGCAGTTGGGGTCGATGGGGGAAAAATCCTCCCGGAACTTCCCCGCCTTCACCGGGATGGTGCCCCCGCCCGTGACGAAGGCGGAACCGTGACGGGCAAGGCGCGTGGGCATCACGCAGTCGAACATGTCTATGCCCTGCTTGACCCCTTCATAGATCTGCCGGGGAGTACCCACTCCCATGAGATAACGGGGTTTTTCCTCCGGAAGAAGGGGGGCGGTCCAGCCCATGACGTCGAACATTTCCTGCTGGCTTTCCCCTACGGAGACCCCGCCTATGGCGTACCCGTCGAAATCCATTTCCGCGAGAACCGAAGCGGAATACTTCCGCAATTCCGGATAGACGGAGCCCTGCACGATCCCGAACATCTGCTGGCCCTCCTTCAGGGGCTGTTCCCGGGACATGCGCTCCCAGCGGTGGGTGAGCGCAAGAGACTTTTCCGCCTCTTCGCGGGAACAGGGATAGGGGGTGCATTCGTCGAAGGCCATGACGATATCCGATCCCAGATCCCGCTGGACTTTGGCCGACTCCACGGGCCCGAGAAAAAATTTCGTCCCGTCGATGTGGGAGGAGAACATCACGCCGTCGGGCATTTTCTTGCGCAGTCCGGCAAGACTGAACACCTGAAAGCCTCCGCTGTCCGTGAGAATGGGGTGATCCCACCCCATGAATCGGTGCAGTCCCCCCGCTTTCGCCACAAGATCCGAACCGGGCCGGAGAAGCAGGTGATAGGTGTTCCCCAGAAGGATCTGCACGGAAAGCTCCTGGAGCTCCGCGGGAGACATGGCCTTGACCGTCCCCCGTGTCCCCACGGGCATGAAGACGGGAGTCCGGACGGTTCCGTGAGGCGTTTCCAGTTTTCCCAGACGGGCCCCGCATTCGGGGGAGCGGTATTCGACTGCGTAACGGGTACTGCTCATCTCTTTTCTCACGCTTTGACGAACATGCCGTTGAAAACGGCAGCGATCTTTTCCTCGTCGATCCCCAGCGCCCTTCCGATCTCCCCGGCAAACTCGAAGGAGACGCCGGGGCCCTTCCCCGTAACGATATTGCCGCTTCTTTCCGTTCGACGGCCCGTAAAGGCAAGGGAGGAGACACTTGAAAGTCTTTCGCATCCGGGGTATCCGGTAACCGTTTTCCCCTCCAGGATCCCGAAGGAGGACAAGGCGGCGGGGGCGGCGCAGATGGCGGCAACGATTCTGCCCTTTCCGCAAAAGTCCGTGACGAGCTTTTTCACCTTGCCGCTGTCCCTCAAATTCGTTGCTCCGGGAAGCCCGCCGGGCAGAACGACGGCATCGAAGGAAGAAAGAAGGGCCTCATCCCCGAGGAGGGAATCCAGAGTCACGTCCGCAACGATGCACAGGGAGGCGGAACTTTTCACCTCTCTCTTTTCCACGCCCGCGGTCACGACCTGACAGCCCAGCCGTTTCAGGACATCGTGAGTTCCCACAGCTTCCACTTCTTCGAACCCGTCCGCCAGCAGCAGTAAAATCTTCTTCGTCATTTTTCATCCTTTCCGTTTTTATCAGTCACCCAGCACTCTTCCCTGGAAGACCGGCTCTTTTCTCGAGGATTTGATCCGTCCGATCACCCGGTTTCTTTCCCGCTTCAGAACGGAGATCACCTCTCTGTCCGTGGCAAGGGAAAGAGCACTGTAGCCCTTTTCGTCCAGCTGCAGGATATCGGCCCCGTTGGCAAGGAGGAACTTGACCATGATGAGATTGTTCTCCTTTGCCGCAACGAGCAGGGGAGCCCGGCGCGCGTCCAGAAGATCGTGTCTGGCCATCAGCCGGTAGATCCCGCTGGTACTGACCCTCTTCAGAAGTCTCCTCACGATATGCTGGTCCCAGTTCAGAGGCAGTTTCTTTTTCAGCAGATGCTCCGCAAGGCGCGTATCGCTGCTCCGGATGGCCCCTTTCATGACCGCAAGCCCGATGGGGAAAGACCCCCATTCGGAAAAATCGGCATATTTATCCAGCAGGGCAATGGCGCTTTCCGTATGCGCCCTTTCCGCGGCAAAGATCACCGCCATTCTGCCGTCGCCGTCGGTTTTCTCCCGGTTCACGCCCTTTTCCAGAAGCTTTTTGACCATCGTCACATGATCCCTGCCGCCCATGCAGGCGTACATGAGGGGCCGTCTGCCCAGATCGTCCTTCGCTTCCGGATCCGCACCCTTTTCCAGAAGAAGATCGAAGCTCTTTTCGCTTCCGCACCGGGCCGCCTCCATGAGGGCGGTCCT
>JAGAEF010000119.1 GCA_017613255.1 Lentisphaeria bacterium | reverse complement strand
GGAAGCCGCAAAAAAGTATGACGCGGCGGCCGCCGAGGCCAGGGAGGCCGTCAAGGACGCCAAGGCTCCCGCAAAGGTCGCCGTGAAACACAAATACGGCACCGTCCCCTCCATCACCTCCACGGTCCTTCCCATCAACCTTTCCCTGTTCCGGGGCAGACTGCTGGAAACCATCCGCAGGATCGGCTCCAACGTCTACAGCGGCATGATCGACACCTGGTATGTGGAAGATCCCGAAGTGCAGAAGAATTTCAAGGGGCTTCTCCGGGACCACAAGTTCGTTTACGCCGCAGGCCCCCGTGTGCTGGTCCGGGGCGGACACTTCAACCCCTCCAACGGGACCGTCAAGGATGCTCCCGCCGTTCCCTATCCGGAAGAGGCCCTTTCCCGGCAGGTGGCAGGGATCTTCAAGGCGTGGAAGTGGAAAGGAAAGGAACAGTTCCGGATCGGGACCGCGGACGAGACCGGGATCGGCCTCAACTTCTGGGGAACGCAGGCCAAAGAGGCCTTGCAGAAGCACCTGAAGGAATACTACAAAAACGATGTGGCCGCCATGAACGCCCATTGCGGCACTTCCTGCAAATCCTTTGAAGAGGTTGCTGTTCCTGTGCGCAAGCCCGAAACGCCTGCCCAGCACGCCATCTGGGAACACTTCAACCGGTGCCGGGAAGCGTATCTTCTCTTCATTTACAAGAGCTTCTACCGCATCGTGAAGAAGTACAATCCCGACATCGACGTCTTTGCTCTCCCCTCCACGGGCGGCTCCCAGCTGCCCCTCTACGGGCTGAACTACTACAAAGCCTCCCAGTGCGAGGACGTGAGCGGGATCGACGGGACCTGCTGCAGCATCGACAAGGAGTGGCTGTTCCTGGATCTCACCACCAAGCGGTACCTCACCTCCGAATGGGGCGCCCTCTATCAGGAATCCTCCCCTCAGGCCGTCCACGGCCAGATGTGGCAGGAACTTTCCGGCGGCTCTCTGGGGCTGGAACAGCATGTGTGGTGCTTCGGCGACGACACGACCAACTTCGTTGACCCGGTCAACTGCCCCACCATCTACGGCGCGCTCCTCCACATGGCCCTCAAGGACATCCGCAAGCTGGACCACCTGATCCTGGACGGCGTTCGCACCGTTCCGGAAGTGGGGATCCTCTACTCTCAGGCCAGCCGCATCCACGATCAGGGCTGGGGCTGGGCGGGCGGAAGCACCTTATCCCCCCACATGCTCTCCGTGAGCTACTACTACAAGCACTTCCTCTCCTTTGGCAGATCCGCCAGAGTCTATGCGGAAGAAGCTCTTGTGGAAGGAAGGATGCCCCCCGTGAAGGTCCTCATCGTCCCGCAGGCGGAATTCCTTTCCGAGGCGGTGCAGAAGGCCCTTCTGGACTATGTGAAGAAGGGCGGACAGCTTGTTCTCGAAGGCCGTGCGGGCCGGTTCGACGAATTCGGCAGGAAGTCCGATCTCCTCTTCCGGGAGACGGCGGTCATCCCCGCCTTCACGGATGCGAAAAGCGCCGTCATGGAAAAGAGCCGTCTGGGCATCCAGAAGGACGACCATATCTATTCGCCCTCGGGCAAGGGCAAGGTGCTTGCCTCCTACGACAAGGAAAATCCCGCCATTCTCACGAGCTCCTTCGGCAAAGGCTCCGTCACCTTCCTGGGATTCGGGCTGGGCTGCTACAAGTACGGGTGCTTTGCTCCGGTTCTGGAAAGAGTCCTGCGCAGTCTGGGCGTGAACGCCAGATTCAAGGTCTCCGACGATACGGTCATCCTGCGGGAATGGGAGCATGACGGGGATACCTATCTCTTCCTTTCCAACGCCAAGGGCGCGCCGGGCAAGGGCTGGGCCGTAAAGGAGATTTCCGTAAGCTTCCGGGGCAAGGCGGGCGTGTAGGATTATCTCTTCGGGAAAGAGGCGAAAACCTCCTATAAGGACGGCTACACCTCCTTCCGTACGCTGATCGCCAACGGCGGAAGAGTCTTCCGTCTCAAAGGGAAGATCGCCCCCGCGGGCACGCTGGAAGATCAGGCGGACTTCAAACTGGCCAGCAGTTCCGGCGCAAAGGATGACGTGAAGAAGTTCGTGCTCCCCTACAAGGGCAATCTCTATGCCGACACCCCCATGAAGACGGGAGACTATACCTTCTCCGCCGCCATTCTGGGGTCCGGCGGCAATCACAGACAGGGCAACGCCTTCCTCACCGTTTCCGGCAACGGGGAGGTGCAGAGGAAGCGTCTGGAGGAAGGGAAGACCATCTTCTTCCGCATGAGAAAAAAGATCTTCTCGGTGAAGTGCATCGAAAACTTCTTCATGTATCCCTTCTATACGGTTCTGGAAGTGAAAGAAGCTTCCGCCGTGCCCGCCTCTTCCGGCGCGAAAGCGGTGCGGAAAGGGAACACGGTGGTTCTTTCCAACGATCTTCTTTCCCTCACTTTCAGCCGGAAGGGCGCGGAAATGATCTCCTTTCTGCCTCTGGCGGAAAAGGAGGACGTGGTGAAGGCAAGGAAGGCGGGCGTCATTTCCGGCGCCGCCCCCGGCCCCTTCCACAACGTGGATTTCCAGATCAGCACCTCCAAAAGCGATGCGGGAGCCGTGGCGGATTTTTCCCTCAAGGGTCCGGTGGCGGGCAAGACCGTTACCCAGAAGGTGACGCTTCTGCCCGATGCCGCCGTCTGCCGCTTCAACTTTGTCTGCACCAATGCCGCCGTGAACACCCAGAACTTCGACGTGCGCTACCGGCCCGGTCTGCAGGTGGGGGGAGCCGCCGACAACGGGGACGCCTTCTTCGTGCAGCAGAAGGACGGAAGCATCCGGCACATCGCCTTCCGGGGGCAGAACACCGGGAAAAAGTACCTGAACTGCGGGGATTTCGCCGCGGTGGTGGATACCCAGGCGAAGGTGGCGTGGATCAATACCATCCCCAACGGCAACAAGGGAGAATATTTCTACATCTGGGAAGCCTCCGACTTCTACAATCTGGAGCTTTTCACCCCCGTAAAGGCCCTTGCTTCCGGGGAGTCGGTGACGCTGGACATGGACATCATGTACATGCACGGGCTTACCGGGGTCACCGAGGTCAAGGGCCTGAACGCCGCCCATATCGTTCTTCCGGACGTGGCGGATCAGAAAAAGGATTTTTCCCCCGTTCTGGAGTTTGCCACGGCAAGCAATACGCTTTCCCCCGTTTCCGTACAGGCTTCCCTGTATAAGGACGGGAAGAAAGTCACGGATTTCGTCAAGGTTCAGGGCGAGGTCGCCTTCGATCTTCCCGGCGCATTCCTTCTGAAAACGGAAAAAAGCGTCGCCGACTTCGATGACGGAGAGTACGTTCTGAAAGTGGAAGCCAATTCCGCAAACGGCAATATCGGTTGCGAAAAAAAGGTGACGTTTGCCGGAAAGGCCGTGGAAAAACTTTCCGCGGCGAGCAGGGAACTGGCCAAAAAACTGGACGACAGGGGCAAGAGCATTTCCACGGACAAACGCTTCGCCCTTCTGGTGAAGCTGGGCGAACTCAAAAGCGCCATCAGCTCCAACAAGCTTGCGGATGCGGAAAGACTGGTGGAAGAGCTCAAGAGCGAATTGAAGTGATTTTTTTTAGTGTCCGAAAAGATCCGGGAAAGCTTTCCGGATCTTTTTTTTACGTACAAAACTGGACGACAGGAGGAAAATATGGCGAAGATCAAAGTGGTGCAGTGCTGGGATGACGGCGTTCTGACCGATATACGCCTTACGGAACTGTGCAGAAAATACGGTGCAAAGGCGACCTTCAACCTCAATCCCGGCCTCATGGGGGAGGAGAGACGTCCCATCCGGTGGATCGACGAGGGGAAGGGGATCTGGACCTACAACGGGTTTTGCGCGGGAAAACTCTCGATAAAGGACATTGCGGAGGTCTATTCCGGCTTCGAAGTGGCCTCCCACTGCTGGAAGCACGAAAACGCGGACTCCATGCCCGTGGAGGAGTGGATCAAAACCGCCGTGGATGCCCGGAAATTTCTGGAGGACATCGTGCAAAGGCCCTGCCGGGGATTCGCATGGCCCTGCGGAAGGACTACGCCGGAAGCAAGAGAAGCCTTGCGGAAGGCGGGATTCGCCTACGGCAGGACGACGGCCTGCGCGGAGGACATCACCCAATGCGAGGACGTCATGGCGCTTCCCAGCAACTGTCACTTTGCCGGGACGCCCTTCTTCGACCGTTACAGAAAGGCGAAGGAAAACGGCGTGAAAGTCTTCTATTTCTGGGGACACTCCTACGAAATGTATGAATACGACAAACTCTGGGAGAGACTGGAATACAAGCTGGATTTCATCAGCCATGATCCGGATGCGGAGTGGGCGACCGTGGCGGATATCGCCCCCCTCTGCGGAAAATAAGCCTGCCGCACGGGACTTTTTCCCTCCGGGGCGTTGCGGAAATGCGGATGTGAAAAAATAACATCCCCTGTGAAAAAAAACAGGTCCCGGAGGGGTTTTCTCCTTGTTTTCTCTTTCCGTGGGAGTTATTTTAGACGGAACGACCGAAAAGAAGGAGAAAGAATATGGAGCACACAAAAATACAAACCATGGGAAAGGCGGCCAACTCTCTTCGGGCCGATCTTTCCCTTCTGCCCCCGGAGGACGGGGCACTGATTCTCAAGATCCTGAAACGGCAGATTTCCCGGCGCTGTTCCGCCGTCGTCGCGGCGGAGGGACCCGCCGATTTTCTTCTGGAATTCCGTCTCGCTCCTTCCCTTGCTCCGGAAGCATACGCACTGGAATCGGACAGGGAAAAAATCGTTACACGCAATGCCGCGGCGGACAAAAGGGGACTTCTGTACGGACTGGGGAAGGTCCTGCGGGAGTGCCGGTACGAGGAGGCAGGGGGCGTTTTCCCCGGCTTTTCCAGCGGCTCTTCCCGACCGGAAATGCGTATGCGCTGCATCTATTTTGCCACCCATTTCGGCAATTTCTACGATCAGGCGCCTCCGGAAGTGATCGAAAATTATCTGGAGGATCTGGCGCTGTGGGGATGCAATGCCGTCAAGGTGTGGTTCGACATGCACCGTTACACCGGGATGGAAGACCCCGCCGCCATACGGCAGGTCAGGCGGCTCCGCCACATTTTGGGCTTTGCGGAAAAACTGGGGATGGCGCCGATCCTCGGCGGATTGTCCAATGAGGCCTTCGCGGAAAGTCCCGTGCCTCTGCGGGCGGACTGGACCTCCGGACACGACGGATACCGGCACGTCTTGCCGGGCACTACCATGTGGAGCTCTGCCCCAACAAGCCCGGCGCGCTGGATCTTCTGGGAAAATGGCGGCGCTCCGTGCTGAAAGCTTTTGCCGGGATCGGGATCCAATATGTTCAGATCTTCCATTACGATCAGGGCGGCTGCACCTGTTCCGCGTGCGCGCCCTGGGGCATCAACGGCGGGATCCTCGCCGACCGGGAGTACGCAAAGGCCGTCCGGGAAGTTTTTCCCCGTGCAAAGATCATTTTCTCGCTGTGGAGATACGATATTTTCGTCTCCGGAGAGTGGGAAGGAATCTTCAAAATTCTGGAAACGCCGCAGGATTTCGCGGATGTTCTGGTCATCAGTCTGGGGGATCTGGACAAGGTGAAAAATCGCACTCCCGGCAACCTGCCCGTGTGCAGTTTCCCGGAGATCAGCATGTGCGGGATCACCCCCTGGGGCGGTTACGGCGCCAATCCCGTGCCCGGAAAGTTCTCCGCCTTCTGGCAGCAGGGCAGAAAGATCCTTTCCGGCTTCATGGCCTACTCCGAGGGGATCTACGAGGATTTCAACAAGGTCCTCTGCCTGCAGCTGGGCTGGGATTCCTCCCGGAAGCCGGAAGAGATCCTGGAAGAGTATTTTTCCTTCCACTTCGGAGCACGGGGAGGAGAAGAATTCCGGAAAGTGGTGGAAATTCTGGAAAAGAATCTCTACCATGACGCCCTGATCGAACAGAACGGGAAGAACTATTCCGCCTATGATCTCCAATCCGTCAAGCCCTCCGAACCATGGACGCTCCGTCACCGCATCAAGCTTCCTGCCGACCCGGAAGAGGCGGCAAACCTTCTGCGCGAACTGGAACAGCGTCTTCCTGCATGGGCCCGGTCCTCCTGGCGCTGGAAACTTTTCCGCATCCGCGGGGAACTGGATAAAGAGCTTGCCCGGCAGGAGGGAAAATCCACGGAAAAAGCGGAAGAATACTTCCGGGAACTGGAAAAAATCTATTTTCTGAATCTGGAGCAGACGATTCCGGCCCTGACCCCGCCCAACGGGGAGACGTGGAAGAAAAAAGTGGAAATGAATTCCGATCGGGACGGCGTCCTGTAGCGGACAACGGGGGGCATGGGGCAGTTCCCGGCCGAAGGCGTGCGTAATTCCCTGCCGCCTCCTGCCTATTCGGCTTATCCGGCCTATTCCCCAGCCCCGGCTGGGAACGAAGGCGGTGTTTTTTCGCTCCGCGTTCCCCTCTTCCGTTTTTCCTTGCTTTTCCGGAATACGCGGAACAGAATCCGCAAAGAGCTGCAGACTCTCCTGCAATATTTTACAGTTTTTTCACAAAAGCCAGACTTTCCGCGGCATCTTTGAAAGGATCCATTGAGTTGTCCTGCTCATAGATCAGCCAGCGGCAAGTTGTCCCTTTTGCCGCGGCAAAGGCACTTTCGATATCCACGATCCCTTTGCCCAGCGGGGGGAAGCAGCTTTTTTCCGGATCGGGATCGATATAAATATCCTTGAGGTGGATCTGTTGGATCCTTTTTGCGTATTTGCGGATGTAGAAAGCAGGCTCGATCCCCGCCCGATGCAGCCAGCATACATCCGGTTCGACAAGAATCTTTTCCGCTCCCGGCGCATCCAGGATCCGGTACATGGCCGGAATCCCTTCAACTGGAGTAAATTCTTTGATATGATTGTGATAGGAAAAGAGAATCCCCTTTTTTTCTGCATTTTCCCTGATGATGAGGCAAAGAGATAAAATCTCCTGCCACTTTGCCGCGAAATCCCCATGAAAACTGATACTTACCGTGGGAGGATTCAATTTCTCCGCGTATTCCCATACGGGATCGAAAGGGTTTTTCAGTTTTTCACCGGAAAGCATCGTTCCGCAGCACTCCGTGCGCAGTTCTTTGAGAAAGGCGGCAAGTTCCCCTGCCTCCATGGGAATATTTCCTGCAAATTCGACTCCGTCGAAGCCGATTTTCGCAATTTCTTTCATAGCTCCCCTGAAGTCTTCCGCAAGGGCATGACGGAAATTGTAAAGCTGAACACCGAATTTCATGGGGAAAACCTTTTCCGGGATCCCGGGATCCCTGTTCAAAATATGGAGTTGACCTTATCTGCCGTATGCTTCCATGACCTTTTCGAAGCACCGGCAGTACATATCCACTTCCTCGTCGGAACAGGCAAAGAAGCCGGCCGCCGTGTTGATAAGGGCAGGAAGGAGTCTTTCCGCCGTTTCCCTGCTGTGGATACGGTAATCTTTTTCGGGAACATTCCATAAGGGCATCTGATACATGGCCTTTCCGCCCCAGGAACCCCTGCCGGCTCCCACGCCTTCCGCTTTCAATGCCTCAATGACGTTTTGGACGGTATACCCTTCCTTCAGGTAACGTTCATCCAGTTTGTAAATGACCTGATAGTAACTTTGCAGATCCGCTTTTCTCCCTCTTGCCTGCATTTGCAGCCCGGGGATCTTATTCAATCGTTCCGCAACTTTTCTTGCATTGCGGTCTTTGAGTACGGTACTTTCCTTCAGATCTTTCAACTGGCCCAAAAGGATCGCCGCCTGGAATTCCGTAATGCGGTAATTATGGGAGAGGAGTCCCATCGGCGGCGGTGCGGCAACTTCTCCCTGTTTTGCTCCTTTGTGGTACCCGATATGGGACAATCTCCCCAGTTTTTCCCCGATAACGGGATCCATGGCGATACAGGCCCCCCCTTCGCCGCTGGACATGATCTTGGACTGCTGGAAACTGAAACTTCCCGCATCCCCGAGCGTTCCCACGTGTCTCCCGTCCCAGACCCCGCCGTGAGCGTGGGCACAATCTTCTATGACTTTGAGATCATATTTTTTCGCGATTGCCGTGAGTTTTTCCATATCCGCCATGGAACCGAAAAGATGCACGGGAATGATGGCCTTTGTTTTTTCGGTAATGGCTTCTTCCACCTTTTCCGGATCGAGGCACAGGGTATCCTCTTCGATATCCACAATGACCGGAGTGGCCCCCACATACAAAGGAGCGATCCCCGTGGCAAGCCAGGTGACGGCGGGAACGATGACTTCATCCCCCGGACCGATGCCCAGTGCCTGAAGTGCCACTTCCAGAGTCACGGTCCCGTTTGCCATAAGGTGACAGGAGTCCGCCCCTGTATATTGAGCAAATCGACTGTTGAATTCCGTTTCGTATTTTCCGTAAAAAGACCATTTGCCGCTCAGATAGATCTCCTTGAGCAGTTCCGCCGTTTCCGGATATTTCGGCGGCCAATCCGGAGCAGTCTGAACGCCGTTGGCAAAAACTTTCGGTCCTCCGTCGATG
>JAGAEF010000118.1 GCA_017613255.1 Lentisphaeria bacterium | reverse complement strand
CTTGCCGTCGCCCATGGGCAGCGTGGTGAGGGCGTTCTTGAAGGTCTGCTCGAAGCCCAGGAACTTGAGGATGGAGAGCGTGACGCTGGGGTGGAAACGGAGTCCGCCCTTGTAGGGGCCGATGGCGCTGTTGAACTGGACGCGGTAGCCGGTATTCACCTGGATCTCGCCTTTGGCGTTCACCCAGGGAACCTGGAAGGTGACGATGCGCTCCGGAATGGTCATGCGTTCCAGAATGCGGTTCCTTTCCATACGGGGGTCGGAATCCAGAACACTGCCGATGGTTTCGAATACTTCAGTCACCGCCTGAAGAAATTCGGTTTCCCACGGTGCCTTTGCCTTCAGCTGTTCAAGGACCTTCTGTGCGTACTCGTTCATAGTTTTTCTGTTCTCCCTGTTGGGTTCGCCTTCCCCGTTTCCACCGTGCTTTTCCCCGGGAAAAACCTGTACGGATCCGGACAAGGCCAGTTAAAAATTTAATCCATTAATATACCGGAATTTCCCGTATATTTCAACAGTTTTTCCGAAGGAATTTTCCGTTTTTTTTGCCTTCCGGGCGTAAAAATATTCCGGAAGGAAACCTCCCGGGGAAGCGGGGGAAGGAGAGGACTTTTTCTTCCTGCGATTTTTTCCTCAGCGGCTCAGGAGAATGATCCCGGCAACGCCCAGAATGATCCCGGCAAGTTTGGCGAAATTGATCTTTTCCTTGAGGAAGAGGATGCTCAAAAGGAAGGTCCCGATGAAGCTCATCTGGGCAATGGGGATGACGATGGAAACGTTTCCCAGGGCTACCGACTTGGCCATGAAGTAGACGATCGCCCCCACCAGCAGTCCGGAAATGACTCCCAGACGCAGAAGCCGGAAGCTGAACCCGGTGCGGATCTCCCCCTTGACCGCGGCGTAGAAAATGCCGCCCGCTATCCAGATGCCGCAGGTGATGAGCGCCACGCCGTCGGGATCCGCCGCATGGGAAAAACCGTATTTGTAGGTCAGCCCCATGCAGGCGCGCAGCAGGGAGGCCAGGATCACCAGCACGGTTCCCAGAAGAGCGTTTTTGCCGCCCTCTTCATTGCCGCCGCCCAGAAAGCAGAGCACTGCCGCCGTGGCGCAGACAAGTCCGATGATGAGACTCATGTTGAGTTTCTCTCCCAGAAAGAAGTACGCCCCCAGCACCACCGCCACAAGGTTGAGACGGTAGATGGTGGAACAGATCCCCGCGCTCTGCCGGGACATGGCGTCGATGAGAAGAATGTTGGCCGTAAGGGAAAAGAATCCCCCGATGAGGCCCCACACAATGGTGGCTTTGGGGTCCTGCCACTTCCCCTGCACCAGAAGAAGCGCCAGAAAACTCAGCAGACCCACAAGGGCCATGAAATATCCCCGGGAGGTCTTTTTTTCCGTAACGAGCTTGAAGAGAAAATCGTTGACGGCGGAACAGAAGAGACAGCAGAAAGCAAAAACGATACCCATTTTCAATCCTTGAACAAGTTTCTTACGGCAGCATTTGGAGGATCTTTTCCATGTTCTCCATCGTTTCGCGCATGCTTGTGCGCCTGCCTTCCCCCGGCCGGAAGACTTCGATGGATTCGTTCTGGATGTACTTGAGGCGGGGCGCCTTCCCCAGCGTGCCCATAAGCTTTTTCCAGTCGATGGTTCCCCGCAGGGGGATGAGGTGGGAGTCTTCGAGTCCGTCGTTGTCGTGCAGGTGGCAGTTGACGATGTGGGGAAGCATTTTCTCCAGTACCTGTTCGTCCCGCACGGGCTTCCTTCCCGCCAGCGCCCAGGCCTTTGCGGCGGCGGACTCGGGATCCGTCACGGCCTTTTCGCTTCCGATGAGATTGGCGTGGCCGGAATCGTAGCAGAATCCCAGCGCGGGCGTGGGGAAGTGTTCTTTTATGTCCAGCAGTCTTTCCGCCGTGCAGGCGGGATTCCAGCTGTTTTCGATGCAGATGGTCACCCCCAGTCTTTCCGCGTCGGGCAGGATCTCTTCCAGAGAGCGCAACGTTTCCGCGTGTAATTCTTCCAGCGTATAGCCCGGGATCTTGAGATTGCCCACGTGGAAGGTGATGGTATCCACGCCGAACTCGGCAGTGATCTCCAGGGCGAGGAGCGCGCGCAGGATCTTTTCCCTGTGCAGTTCCGGCACGGGACAGTTGAGATTGATGAGATTCCCGAAGGGGGCGTGGGCGTCCACGAAGGAGAGCCCGGAATCTTTGGTCGTCTCCTTGTAGAACTTCCTCATTCCCGGATCGCGGATGATCCGGATAATGTGTTCGTCGGAAAGGACGATGTTGGTCGCCCCGTTCGCGGCGAATTCATCCAGAATGAAGCTGTAGGACTCATTGGAAACGTGCCAGAGGTCCAGAAGGTGCGTGACGGTGAATTTCCTCATATTTTCAAGCCTCCCTGCGTGTGAAACATATCCCATTAATATAGTTTGGGGGAGGCCTTCTTTCAAGAGGATTCACTGTTTTCCCAGCGACTTTTTCAGTTCTTTCCTGCGGCGGAAACATTTGAAAAGCATGGCAAGGTACTCTCCGATGACCTTGGCGGAGAGCTTGCTTTTCCCCGCCTCCCGCATGGCGAAAATAATGGGGGTCTCCCTGATCCTGTGGGGCTCGCACAAAGAGAGGAGAAAACAGATCTCCAGCATGATCTTGAAGCCTTTCGGGTCCAGAAACTTTTCCACTTTTTCAAAACTTTTTCTGCGTAACGCGAAAAAGCCGGACATGGGGTCTTTCACGTCCGTATGCAGGACGATTTTTGCCGCCAGCGCCGCACTTTTGCTGCACAACGACCGGAAAAAGTTCCACTTTTCCGTGAAGCCGCCCCCTTCCACATGCCGGGAGCCGATGGCCATATCCAGAGAAGGGTCGTCGAATTCGGCAAGCAGTTTGATTAGATCACAGCTGCGGTGCTGGCCGTCGGCATCCATGCAGATGAGTGTCTCTCCCTGGGCGCGGTCGAATCCCCACACCACGCTGGGGCTCAGCCCCCGGTCCCCTTCGTGAAGGAGCGCGTGCACGTTTTCATGGGTTTTCCCGTACTCTTCCACGATGGAGAAAGTCCCGTCGGGAGAGTGGTCGTCCACCACAAGGATCTCCAGAGAGGGGATCTTTTCCGCAAGAAGAGAGTCCAGCGTTTTTACGATGCTTTCCGCTTCGTTGTAGGCGGGGAGAATGAGAGAATATTTCATGAGGCTTTTTTCCTTTCTTTTTAAGATACTCCCGAAAAGAAAATATGCAAGCGCTCAAAGGCGGAAAGGCAGAGGAGAATCCAGAAAAAGGGAGTCCGGGGTCACGCGGCAGTCCATGACCAGCACTTTCACGCCCTTCCGGTACACCTTTTTCAGCGTTTCTCCGAACTGGGGATGGGTGGCATCGTTGGGGCGGAAAAGCGTTGCTCCTTTCAGCTGGACCACGAAAAGGACGGCGCACTCGTACCCCTTCCTTTTCGCCTGAAGAAGTTCCTCGAGGTGTTTCACGCCCCGCAGGGTGGGCGCGTCGGGAAAGAGAATGACTTTGTTTTCCTCCAGCGTTACGCTTTTGACCTCCAAAAAGAGCTTTTTCCCGTCCTTTTCCAGCAGGAAATCGAAGCGGGAGGAGCCGAAGGGGACCTCCCGTTTTATGGCGGGAAGGGAAGAAAAAAGGTCGGGAAAAAGATTGTGAAGGAAAAGAAACTCTTCCGCAACGGAATTGGTGATATGGGAATCCATGTTGATGAGAAGGTTTCGTCCGTCGGGACAACGTTTTTCCACCGCCACAAGATCGAAGGCGGTCTTTCTTTGTTTATTGGCGCTTTCTGCCAGATAGACTGTGCTCCCGGGCAGAAGCAGTTCCCGGCATCTCCCGGTATTGAGCACATGCACCTTTTCCTCCCTTCCATCTTCCAGACGGACGAAGGCGATGAACCGGTTGGGGCGGGCGAGAAACTTTCCTTTCAGGATTTTTCCGTAGCGCATGGCGTGCTTTTTCTCCCGGGACGGAAAAACTCATGGATGCAGGCGGTCACCACTCCGAAGACTTTGAGTTCCATCCCGTCCCGGAACAGGATGGGCGGATACTTTTTGTTGGCGGGCAGAAGCCGGACCCCCTGTTCGTCGCTTTGAAGGTATTTGACGGTGAACTCGTTTTCCACGCAGGCAATGACGATCTGCCCGCTGCGGGGGGAAATACTGCGGTCCACCACAAGGATATCCCCCTCCCGGATCCCCGCGCCCGTCATGGAATCCCCGGCGGCCCGCACGAAAAAGGTGGCCGCAGGCGTTTTCACGAGAAGTTCGTTGAGATCCAGCGGCGTTTCGATATACTGTTCGGCGGGGGAGGGAAATCCGCAGACGGCGGGAGACTGCATGAGGGGAGGTCGGGGAACCTTTGTTGTTTCCGGATGCGCGGTCACCGCGGAAAAGAGATCCT
>JAGAEF010000117.1 GCA_017613255.1 Lentisphaeria bacterium | reverse complement strand
CGTGAAGGTGACATTCGCGCCCTCTTCCACCTCGACATATCCGCCGTTTTCCACGACGTTCGTTGCAGAGCCGCCGGAAGAGACGAACAGATAGCCGTGGGGATTGACCGTAGGGCTGACAGCCGTAGTTCCGGAATGGACCGTGGCATCGGCCCAATCGGACAGCACCAGCCCGGCAAAGGCATTGGGCGTGAAGGTGACGTTCGCGCCCTCTTCCACATCGACATATCCGCCGTTTTCCACGACCGTTGCCGTACCGCCGGAGTAGACATACATATCGCCTTGGGGATTGACCGTGGTATTGTTCGCCAGGCCGCCTTTGTAGACTTCCAGAACGCCGTCGTAGACCGCAGTATCGGTGGCCGTGGTTCCGGAATGGACCGTGGCATTGGCCCAACCGGACAGCACCAGCCCGGCAAAGGCATTGGGAGTGAAGGTGGCATACGCGTCATCGTCGACGGTTACGAATCCGCCGTTTTCCACAACGTTCGTTGCCGAGCCGCCGGAAGAGACGTACAGATAGCCGTGGGGATTGACCGTGGGACTGACAGCCGTGGTTCCGGAATGGACCGTGGCCTCGTTTTCATCGGCCAGCACCAGCCCGGAAAAGGCATTGGGGGTGAAGATGACCTTCGCGTCGCTCCCGATCTGGATGCCTCCGCCGTTTTCCACGACGTTCGTTGCCGTTGCACCGGCGGAAACGTTCATCCAGCCGCCGAGATTGACCGTAACTCCGGCGGCCACGGCGCCTTCCATGACATCCATCCATCCTTCGTTGATCGTTGTCGTTTCGGCTGTTCCGCCATCGGAAACGATCATGGTGTCACCTGCATTCAGGGTGATTCCCGCGCTGACTTGCCAGCTGGAAACGATGTACTCCGCCATACTCAAAGCTCCTTTCCTTGCTGTCCGGCAAAAGATGCCGGAGTGATTGTTGATGGAGATTCTCCAGCCCGTAATGTAGCTCAGGAAGATGACGCTTTCAAGGTGTTTTGCCGTTTCTATCGGTTTTTTCCCTGAAAAAAGGTTCCGAAAGGCACTTTTTATGAAAAAAAGCGCAACCGCAGGCGGTGAAAAGAAGAAAGCGGGAGAATCGTACCGCAAAGCAGTCCGGTTCCGCTTGGAGGACCCGATTACAGATCGAAGAGGGAGGGCTGCCAGACGCCGTCGTCGGCGCCTTGTGAGCCCTTGCCGGAAGAGGATGTTTTTTTGCGGGAAACGCTTCGGGAATAGGGGGCGGCACTTTCCCGGATCATGCCGCGTCCGGTGACGAGGGAAGGCTCCCCGCCCGCGGAGACGGAGTTGTTCTCCAGATTTTCCAGAATATCCCGGGCCCGGGAAATGACTTCCGGCGGGAGTCCGGCAAGTTTCGCCACATGGATCCCGTAACTCTTGTCCGCGCCTCCGGGAACGATCTGACGCAGGAAAATGATCTTTTCCCCGTATTCCCGCACGGCTACATTGTAGTTCTTCACCCCTTTTCTCGTCATGGCAAGTTCCGTAAGTTCATGGTAGTGCGTGGCGAACTGGGTCCTTGCCCGGCAGGAGGGGTGATCCACCAGATATTCCGCCACCGCCCAGGCTATGGAAAGCCCGTCGAAGGTGCTGGTGCCCCGCCCGATCTCGTCCAGGATGATGAGGCTTCTGGGGGTGGCGTTGTTGAGGATGTTGGCAGTCTCCACCATCTCCACCATGAAGGTGCTCTGCCCCCGTGCCAGATCGTCGGAAGCGCCCACTCTCGTGAAGATCCGGTCCGCGATCCCGATACGGGCGGAATCGGCGGGGATGTAGGCGCCCATCTGGGCCATGATGACCAGAAGCGCCGTCTGCCGGATATAAGTGGATTTTCCCGCCATATTGGGGCCGGTGATGATCATGAGGCGGTTTTCGTCCCCGTCCAGCAGGACATCGTTGGGCACGAACCGTTCCTCCTTCATGCCCGCATCCAGCACCGGATGACGTCCCCCCTTGATCTCCAGAAGATCGTCGTCGGAAACATGGGGACGGCAGGAAGAGTTTTTGGAAGCATATTCCGCAAGGGCGCAGAGAACGTCGATTTCCGCAAGAGAAGCGGCGCTTTTCTGGATCTCTCCCGTAAAGGATCTGGTATACTCTTTAAGCTCCTCGAAAAGTTTCGCCTCCAGAGCCTTGCTTTTCTCCTCCGCGCCCAGGATGCGGCTTTCCATCTCCTTGAGTTCGGGGGTGATGAACCTTTCATTGTTCACCAGCGTCTGCTTGCGCACATAGTCGGGCGGGACGAGATCCAGATTGCTTTTGGTGACCTCGATATAATAGCCGAAGACCTTGTTGAAGTTGACCTTCAGATTCTTTATGCCCGTGCGTTCCTGCTCCCTTGCCTGCATTTCCGCAACGATCTTCTTCCCGTCCGTGGCGGCGGAACGCAGAAGATCCAGCTCCTTGTCGTAGCCGCTTTTGATGTAGCCGCCGTCCCCCAGCAGGGCGGGGGGCTCCTCCACGATGGCGGAAGCAAGTTTTGCGGAAAGTTCCGGAAGTTCCACGATATTCTCCATAAGTCTTCCGGCAAGGGGCAGATCCGCAAAACCCTGCAGAAGGAGCTTCACGGGCGGCAGCATTTCCAGACTCCCGGCAAGGGAAAGCAGGTCCCGGGGATTGGCATTGCCCACGTTGAGCCTTGCCACGATCCTTTCCAGATCCCGGACCGCCCCCATGGTCTCCCGCAGTTCGGCAAGGGTAAGGGGATCCTCCTTCAGGTGCCCCACCACATCCTGCCGCTCCACGATCTTTTCCACGTCCCGCAGGGGCTTCAAAATCCAGGAACGCATGAGACGGCTGCCCATGGGCGTCCTCGTCCGGTCCAGCACCCCCAGAAGCGTGTTCTCCTTTGCTGCGCCGAACATGGGCTCCACCAGTTCCAGATTCCGCTGGCAGATGGGGTCCAGGACCAGATAGGAATCGGGCACGTGCAGATGCAGGGAGCGGATATGCCCCACATTATGCCGCAGATTTTCCGAAGCGTAATGCAGGACCGCCCCCGCCGCACGAACGGCAAGGACTTTGCCCCGCAGGCCGAACCCGTCCATGGTGCTTACGCCGAACTGCCTCTGGAGCAGAAGAAGCGCGTTTTCCGGCGAACAGATCCAGTCCTCCAGCGGCGTCCACAGCACTCTTCCGCCCGCATTGGGGAAGGCGTTCTCCTCCTCCCACTTCTTCATCAGGGATTCCGGCAGAAGGCACTCCTTGACCTGCAGGGAATAGAGAAGCGATTCCAGGTCGGAAAGTTCCGCAGTTTCGGAGGTGCTGAACTCCCCGGTGCTGATGTCCAGACAGGCGAATCCATAAGACTCCTTTTCCGCCACCAGCGCGGCAAGAAAGTTGTTTTTCCCCGGAGAAAGCACGGAGGAATCCATCACCGTGCCGGGGGTGATGACCCTTGTGATGGAACGTTTCACGATCCCCTTGGCCAGCGCGGGATCCTCCAGCTGTTCCGCAATGGCTACTTTCAGCCCCGCTTCCAGCAGTTTGGGCAGATAATGATCTATGGCATGGAAGGGGATCCCGCACATGGGGTAGCCCGCACGCTTGGTCAGGGCGATCTCCAGAATGGAACTGGCCTTTTTCGCGTCCTCGTGGAACATCTCGTAAAAGTCCCCCAGCCGGAAAAGGAGGATGGCGTCTTTCGGGGCCTCCGCCTTCACAAGCACATATTGTTTCATCATGGGGGTGAGAGTATCCTTGTCGTCCATTCCTCTTCCTTGTTCTTCGGGGGGTTGTTTTCGTGCTATTACTATAATGTTCTTTCCCATTTCCGTCAAATCCCTTTGCGAAAAAAGTCCGGTTTTCGGGGAATGGAGGACTGTGAACGCTGTGAGTACCGTGAATACCGGCCCCCGCACTGCTACGCCCGGCCGACAGGGTGCGTATTTCCCGCCGCACACTCGTTCCTATCCGTACAACTCCGTACCCATCCGTACTCCCCAGCCCCGGCTGGAAACTTCCGCCGTGTTTTTTCGCTCCGCATCCCCCTCTTCAAGATTGCGTCTTCTCCCGTGTTTTTCCCGGAAAGGATTTGAAAAAATGACCTTCCGCTTCTATAGTATTCTCCACGGGAAAGCACAGGGGGAGAATATGACACGAAACGACAAAGTAGGCCTTGTTCTGGAAGGGGGCGCCATGCGGGGACTTTTCAGCGCGGGCGTGCTGGATGTTCTCATGGAAAACGACCTTTATCCCGACGGCCTCATCGGCGTTTCCGCAGGCGCGGTTTTCGGCTGCAACCTCAAAAGCCGTCAGAAAGGACGGGTCCTGCGCTACAACTTACGGTTCTGCCGGGATCCCCGCTACTGCTCCTGGCGTTCCCTCCTCCTTACGGGGGATCTTTTCGGGAAGAAATTCTGTTATCACACGCTCCCGAACGAATTGGATCCCTTCGACAAGGAGACCTTCGACAGCTCCCCGCTGGAGTTCTATCTTGTCTGCACCGACGTGGAAACGGGGGATCCCGTGTACCGGAAATGCACAAAAGCCGATGAAGAGTGTTACGAATGGATGCGGGCTTCCTCCTCCATGCCGCTGGTCTCCCGGCCCGTTCCCATAGGCGGGGCAAAATATCTGGACGGCGCCATAAGCGACGCCATTCCTTTAAAGTTTTTCCGGGAGAAGTGCTTCTACTCCCGCAACATCGTCATTCTTACCCAGCCCGCCTCCTACCGGAAACGCCCCCAGAAGGGAATGAGTCTCCTTTCCCTCCTTCTGCATAACTACCCGAAAATCGTGGAAAAACTGCGGACGAGACACCTTGCCTACAACGAAGCGGTCTCCTGTGCGGAAGAGCTGGCCCGAAAAGGCTCCGTTCTGCTGATCCGTCCGGAAAGCACGCTCCCCGCGGGCAGGCTCTGCCGGGAGCCGGAGCTTCTGCAGAAAACCTACGATCTGGGCAGGCTTCAGGGGGAAAAGTTCCTTCCGCAGATCCGAAAGTTTCTGGGAAAATAGTTTACCACAGGAAGCGGAAGAAATCCCCTTTGCGCAGCATCCTTTTTTCCACGGGGAGAGGCCGCAGGGAGGAGAGGACCGGAAGTCCCCAGATGAGGATCAGTCCGGCGAGGAGAAAGTAGATCCGGTACGTTTCCGGCGAGGGGGTGCCGAAGAGCCTTTCCAGAGCCCCGAAGGAGAAGCTGGTAATGCCCAGAGCGACAAGACCCGAACCCGCCCCGGAGACCGTGTAGATGAGGAGAGAGACCGCCACGCGCTTTTTCTCCTCCACAGTCTGAAGGAAGTAGTGGGTCATGGAGTTGTTCAGGGCAAAAAAGCTTGCGCCGGCAATGAGGAAGGGAATGAAAAGCGCTATTTTCGGCACGCTCCCGGCAAACGTGGTGAGGAGAAACCATACGGGAACGATGGAAAGGATGGCAAGATAGGTTAAGATCGCCACCCGGCGGGGCCCCAGTTTTCTTGTGGCCTTGCTTGCCGCCCAGGAGCCGCCCAGAGCCGCGACCCATTGGGCAATGGAAAAGATCACCGCGTTCCCGTCGCTGACTCCGAAACCTCTTTTCACCGTGATAAGGGAAGTGGGCGTAAGCAGGATGATGGCAAGATTGGTGCAGAACGATCCCGCCACCTGTCTGCGCACCACCTCCTCCCCCAGTGCCAGACGGATCTCCTCCAGAAGGGGCTTTTTCGCCGACTCCCTCAATACGGAGGATTCGTCGATGCCCAGAATGAACCGGGAGGAGGTCACCCCCATGCAGGAACCGCACAGGACGATGGCCATAAGCGCCCACACGCTTTCCGTGAGCTGACAGGTCACGGCCACCAGAACCAGCGCGATACAGCTGGTGAATCCGCTGACACTGTTGCTTCTGGAAAGGAATGCCGCCCGCTCGGAAGGAGAGGTGATCCCCCCCAGAAGCGGCTGGGAAAAGATCACGCCCGCCGCCCGGAATCCGTAGAAGAAGAACCCTCCGGCAAGGATCATGATCTCCGCAACAAGCCTGCTTGCATAAAGGGAGACCGGCACGGCCAGGGCAACGCAAAGCCCCGCGACGTTCCTTGCCACCCAGAAGAAGCTCTGACTGCGGGCGGCACCCACTTTCGAGGCGACTTCCTTGCCCAGAGGAAGCAGGAGGAAAGACAAAAACATCATTGCGCCCAGCGCGGAAACCACCACATCCGGCGAGCCCAGCCGGATGGCGATGAGCAGGATCACCGTTTCGCCAAGACACATGTAGGCGAAACCGTTGAACAGTAGAAAAATGATGTAGTTCCGCTGGGAGCTCTTCTGTCTTTCCACCGGAACGGGACCGTCGAAAATCATGGAAAAACGTCCCCTTTCATCCTCTGGAACCGCCAAAGACCGTTACCGTATAGGTCCCGGCGCGGGCAAGGTAACGGCCTTCCTGCGTCTTCTCCAGTCCGTCCGTATTTTCGGGCGTTCCGGGGAAAACGATCTCCGCAGCCGTATTGCAGGGGACCGTGAAACTCCACACCACTTTTTCCGGATCCTTTTCGTCCCGTTTCCAGCGGGAAACGATTTTCCCGCTCATGGAGGAAAACGCGCACTCCGCATGGGCGAACTTTTTGCAGAAGCGCGGGGCGAGGCGGAAGACCTTGAATGGGGTGGATCCGCTCTTTTCCGGGCAGGGAGTGATCCCGCAGAGGAACTCGAAGAACCAGTCCCCCACCGCCCCGTAGGCGTAGTGATTGAAGGAGTTCATGTTGGCGTCCCCGAACCCTTTTTCGTGATCGAAAGAGTTCCAGCGTTCCCACATGGTGGTGGCCCCCTGCGTGACGGGGTAGAGCCAGGAGGGACAGCTCTTCTGGAGAAGCAGAGTGCAGGCCACATCCTCCCGTCCGTAACGGGTAAGCACCTTGAGAAGAAGAGGAGTCCCCAGAAAGCCCGTGGCGAGGTGATTATTTTTCGTCACGGTAATGTCATGGACCAGCCAGTCCAGCACCTTCTCTTCCGCCCCCTCCGGGGCAAGATCGAAGTACAAGGTGAGCAGTGCGGCGGTCTGGGTGCATTCCAGATTCATTTCCCTGTGCGTTCCCGTGGTGATCCCCGGTTCCCGGATGAAGATCTTTCCTTCCGGGGTGAAGAACTTTTTCCGGAAGGCTTCTTTCACCGCCTCGAACAGATTCCGCATCCTTACCGCATCCTCTTCCCGGCCCGCGATCTGCGCCATTTCCGCGGCAATCCGGGCCGTTCCGGCAAAGCAGGCGGTCCCCAGGAACTTGCTTTCCGTGGGCTGATCCATATTGAGCCAGTCCCGGTACGGACCCGCTTCGACGATGAAGGAATCCGAATTGGCGGCGAGGAAATCCAGCTGGCGCAGGATGTTGGGGAGGAAGTTCCGGATCAGGCGCGTATCCATGTATTTTTGGTACAGGATCCAGGGGCAGATGATCCCGGCGTCGCTCCAGCCTGCGGCATACCCGCCTGCCCTCATATAGGGGTGGAACTCCTTGAGAAGGTCTCCTGCGGTCACATGGCCGTAGGGATTGGGGGAAAAGGAAGGATAACAGCCGAAATCCGTCATCTCCGTATTGAGGTCCGTAAGCCACTTGGTGTAGAATTCCGGGGCGAAACTGTTCCAGGTGGCCATATTGCAGAAGACCTGGGTATCCCCGGTCCAGCCCAGCCGCTCGTCCCGCTGGGGACAGTCGGTGGGCACATCCAGGAAGTTGCTTTTCTGCCCCCAGACGATGTTGGAATAGAGGCGGTTGACCAGCTCGTCGGAGCAGGAAAAGCTTCCCGTCTCCGGCAGGGCGGAGCTGATCACGATCCCCCGGACGCTCCCGGGGTCCAGCTCCCCGTTCCAGCCGCTGATCTCCAGATAGCGGAAGCCGTAGAAGGTGAATTCAGGTTCATAGACGGCTTCCGAAGCGTTTTTGCAGGTGTAGGAAGTAACGGCCAAAGCTCCCCGCAGATTCGTTTCATACAGCGAGCCGTCCTCATTGAGCATCTCTCCGTGCCGCACGGTGACGGTCTGTCCGGCAAAGGTGTTTTTGAGGAACAGTCTTTCCCGCCCGGCGAAGTTCTGTCCAAAGTCCACCATATAGACTCCGGAAGGCATTTTCGTGATCTTGACCGGGGCGATCTCTCCCACGGCGCGCACCATGGCGCCGCTGTTCCAGCTCATCTTCACGCCGGGATGCTCGATGTAGGGTTTCCGCGGAAGGAAATCCTGCCGGATCACGCCGGGCGAAAGCCAGTCGTTCTCTCTTCTGGCGTCGTAGGTTTCCCCCATATAGATGTCGCTCATGCGGATGGGGCCGTCCCCGTGGATAATCCGGAAATTTTCATCCGTGGCAATGACCTTTTCCGTTCCGTCCGCAAAGGAAAGATGCAGTTCCCCCCGGAAGAGGGCGTGCCGTCCCACCGCGGAAGTTCCTCCGTTCCACTGGCCGACGATCCTGCCGGAAAACCAGCCCGTTCCCAGAAGGACGGCGAAACGGTTGAGCCCTTTCTTCAGGAATTTCGCCGCATCATAGACCTGATACTGCACGCGGTCGAAATAGTTGGTCCAGCCGGGCAGGAAGAGATCCTCTCCGCAGGCCCTTTCCCCGTTGAGGAAGGGCACATACAATCCCAGCGCCGAACTGTACAAGCGCGCCTTCACGGGTACGGAAGGACGTTCGAAATCCAGAAAGAAGCGGGCCGGGCCCGAAAGCATATCCTGCCCGAGAGGGGACTTTGCCCCGATCCATTCGCCTTTCCAGTTTCTCCCCATGAAGCCCGTTTCGAAATGGTTTTCGAATCGTCCGCTTTCGCTTTTCTCCCCCTTTTCGTCCTCCACGGCCACGTTCCAGAAGTAGCGCGTAAGGGGTTCCAGCGTCCTGCCCGCGTAGGGGATCTGGGCGGTATCGTCTCCGGCAAGGAAACCCGTATCCCAGACATATTCGCCTGACTCCTTCCATACGCGGATCCTGCGCCTGGTCTGGCGGAGGCAGTCCCCCTCCACACGGTAGGAAAAACGGGGACAGTACTCATCCATCCCCATGGGATTTTTCTTGTATTCGGTCAAGAGATCGACTGCATGGATCATATTTTCCTCCTTCCGGGATATTCTTCTCCCCGCATCCGACGTTTTGTGCAGGCGGGTAACATAAATATACACCGGAGTTCCGGAAACCGCAAATGCCCTCGGGATATGCCGGAGCTTCTTTCCGGGAAAAAATCTCTTCACCGGCAAAGGAACGAAGTCTTTTCCGCCGCGCCCTGCCTATTCGGCCTATTTACCCTCCATAGCGCAAAGCGCGGCGGAGGGTCCGGCCTATTCCCCAGCCCAAGCTGGAAACGAAAGAAGTGTTTTTCCGCTCCGCGTTCCCCCAAAAAACGCACCCTCACAGCGGCGGGAAGAAACGCACATCCCGCAGAAGTTCCGGTCTCGCGGCATGAAAGATCTTCCCTTCCGGGTTGCGGTTCACCACATTGGTGAAGACCGCGTTCCGCAGACCGGCGGCAACGCCGATGGCCCTTTTCGCATTGGAAAGGATGTTGGAAAAAGCCACATGGAAAACGGAACACTCGCTCTGGGTCCCGTAGCCCGTTTCGCCCACCGCGCCTTCGCCGATCTGAATGCCCGTATGCGTGTGAAAGTCATCCGGGGAAGTATCCACAAGTCCGTCCACGGTCACGTTCCGGATCTCCGCGCCGTCGAGGGCAAGGAAACGCAGCATGAGGCAGCCCCCCGCG
Source organism: Lentisphaeria bacterium (assembly GCA_017613255.1). Classification (GTDB taxonomy): domain Bacteria; phylum Verrucomicrobiota; class Lentisphaeria; order Victivallales; family UBA1829; genus RGIG5327. The sequence goes on along the minus strand of JAGAEF010000117.1, from coordinate 8,975 downwards.
GGACAGGCAAGAACGTTGCGGATGACGACGTTATAGATATCCTTCCCCCGCCGGGTATAGTCATTGGACATGACCTGGGTGGATTTGAGGGATCCTCCCGGACGGCGCCTCTTGGGCGAGCAGATGGCGGTCAGCGCAATGACGTCATCCCCGGTCGTCCCCGTTATATCGGAGAGGATGACGTCATGACACCCTGTCCGCAGATTGATCCCGTCCTGATTTTCGTTGTTCTGGTCCAGTCCGTCGATCCTTCTGGTCATGCAGGCCTGGAATTCGATATGATGGATGTTGGCATGGGAACAGGATTCCAGGGAAATGGCCCAAGCGTGAGGCTCGACGATGCGGAGATTTTCGATGCTCAAATGATCCACGTTGGCCATGAGAATGCCGATGTTGCGCCAGTCGCCGTACTGGGACTCCTCCGGTTTGCCCGCATCGGTGCCGTAGGTGTGTCCGTGCAGGTCCCCCCACGTCGGCCGGGAAGCCCCGCTGAAGCTGAAATTTTTCGGGCAGGGACACTCCAGACGCTTGCTGGAATCCCCCGTGGACCGGGGGTGATCCGCCCCTTCCAGAACGGCGTTCCCCACGCCCCGGATGTGGATGTGGGAGATCTTTTCGGGTTCGTCGATACCCAGTCCGCAGTTGGCGCTCCGGAAGAAATTGTCCCGGCAAGTGTCGGAAAGTTTGAGTTTGCAGTTTTCCAGAACGACCGTGGTGTTTTCCGGCAGGAGAATGGCCCGGTCCAGCAGCCAGAAATCCCGTTCCGGCTCCTTTTCCGAGACTCTGGGCGGGATCAGGACCGCTTCCCCCCGGCAGTCCCGGATGGCCGCTTCGATCCGATCGCTGTCCGAGTTTCCCGCATAGCAGTTCACATTTTTCATGTTGTTTCCTTTCGAAATCCGTATTCGATATGGATCGACGGACAATCATCCGGGAGTACTATACAGCGTAAAACCCTCTTTTTCCAGCCCGGAAAGGGCTCCGACCCGGGAAAAACACGTTTTCGAGTGCGGAAAGAAGCGCTTTTGCCTCCCCCGCACAAGGAAATGGGAAAACATTTCCAAACCCGTTTGCATAATCTTGCCTCAGGGTATAGATTATAGCAGGAAAATACGAAGAAGGAACGCATGAAGAATTTTGTCATCACGAAAAAGGCGTACGGAAAGACCAATCTCTTCCTCCGCTGTCTCCGCAAAAGGGAGGACTCCTTTACGGAGATCGAAACCCTCTTTCTGCCCGTTCCCTCCGTGTGCGATACACTTTCCTTCTCCTTCGACGATTCCGGAGTGATCCGCATGGAATGCGATAACCCCTCTTTGCCCTGTGACGGCGGAAATCTCTGCGTGCGGGCGGCGGAAAAGTTTCTGGAAGCGGCAAAACTTGCCGGAAAGGGTGTAACGATCCATCTGGAAAAGCATATCCCCATAGCCGCGGGCATGGGAGGAGGCTCCTCCGACGCGGCCTGCACGCTTCTTGCCCTGCAGGAGTTCTTCGGGGGCCTTTCCGAAAAGGCGCTTGCTCTCCTTGCCCTCTCTCTGGGCTCGGATGTGCCCTTTTTCCTCCGGAACACTCCCTGCATCGGCACGGGAAGAGGAGAACTCCTTACGCCGATCCTGCCCCGCAAAGGGACCGTTTTCCCTCTGCTTTTCGCCGCGCCGGGATTTCCGGTAAGCGCCAAATGGGCGTACACCCATCTGGACTGGGCGCGTCTCCCGGAAAAACCCGTTCTCGCGGAGGCGGTCAAGGCGGTGGAAGAGGGCGACATCCCGCTGCTGAAACGTTCGCTCCGCAACGACCTTCAGGCGGCTCTTCTGGAAAAATTTCCCCTTCTGCAGATTCTTTTCCAGAAATTCCGTTCCTATGGAGGCACCCCCCTGGTCAGCGGAAGCGGACCCACCGTTTTCGCGCTTTTCGAAAGCGAAAAGGCAAGGGACGAAATGTGGGAAAAGGAGAAGGACGCCTTCGACAAAGAGCATATCGTCTTTTTCAAAGGGTGAACAGACAACGAAAGGACAATTTCCATCATGAAATTTACGGATTTTCTCCATGCAAGCCTTCTCAAAAGCATCTGGTTCAACTTCCGCTGTCTGCCGCTCAGGACGGCGTGGAAGTTGCCCGTTCTCCTCTATCCCCGCACGAAAGTCTACTCGTCCCGGGGCAGGATCGAAATCACGGGAAAGGTGAAGACCGGCATGATCAAGTTCGGACGGGAGGAAGCCTTTCCCTGCGCATGGGAGGCAACCTGCCTGCAGATCGAAGGGACCGTCATTTTCGAAGGCAGGGCGTTTTTCGGCAGCGGAAGCAAAATCAGCGTGGACGAAGGGGCCGTCCTGCGCGTGGGAGAACACATGCAGGCCACGGGCAATCTTGTCATTCTCTGCAGAAAAGAGATCACGTTTGGCAAAAACTGCGGGATCTCCTGGAATACCATGTTCATGGATTCGGACCGTCACTGGATCGGTGACGCAAACGGCAACAGGATCAATCCGGACGCTCCCATCCGTATCGGCGATCATGTCTGGGTCGGCTGCTGCTGCACCGTTTTGAAGGGGGTTTCCGTGGCGGACAATACCATTCTTGCCGCAGGATCCACCTTCACAAAAAGCGTAAGCACTCCCGACAGCATCGCAGGACAGAACAACGCCCTGCGCACGCTTAAAGAAGGGATCTCCTGGCACCCCTGATCCCGGGTCATCCCGCCTGAAAAGACAAAAAAAAACGCCGGACGCACGAGGACGCCCGGCGTTTTTTTTGTTTGGAAAAGTTTTTACTTGAGGAAAAGCTGGATGACGGGCACTTCCGTATCCGGCTTGGCAATGGGAACGCGGAGGGAAACGATGTTCTTTTCCTCGTCCTCGGTGAAGGTGATTTCGCTTCCGTCCAGCATGAGCTTGGCGAATTTGAGCTTGCCCGCCATGTTTTTCAGCCGGATGGTGAAGCAGGGCCAGTTCATCACGTGCAGGAACAGCTCGTTGGTCTCCTTGTTGTAGGTGTAGCGGCAGTCTCTGGGCTCGGGGAACTCTTCCGGCGCCATGCCGCAGCCGTAGATGGAGGAGGAGTGAAATTTCATCCACTTGGCGAAATCCCCCAGCCGTTCCATGGCTCTTTCCTCGATATAGCCTCTGCCCGTGGGCCCCACGTTCATGAGAAGATTCCCGTCCCGGCAGACGTGGTTGATGAGAAGATCGATGCACTGCTTGGCGCTCTTCCAGTTGTTGAAATCCCGCCCGTAGCCCCAGGGCCCGGAGAAGGTCTGGCACCCCTCCCATGCGTCGGCGGTGGCGCCCCTGCATTCGGTGACTTTTTCTTCCGGGATCACCTGTTCGGGGGTAAGCACGTCTCCGCTTCCGGGAAGGTCCAGACGGTTGTTGATGATGATGCCGGGCTGAAGAGTGCGGATCATTTTCACCAGATTTTCCGAATCCCAGTCCTCCCGGCCCTTGCCCGTGGCGTACTTGGGCTTGGGGAAGGAGAAATCGAACCAGATGATGTCGATCTTCCCGTATTCGGTCAGGAGCTGGCGCACGGAGTCATGCAGATACCGGATATACTTTTTCTGATCCCGCCCCTTGTTCATTTCCGCAAGCTCCTCTTCCGTCTTGCCCAGTCCGGAAGGGTAGTTCACGTTGTCGATGATGTAGTCGGGGTGGTGCCAGTCGATGAGGGAGTGATAGAACCCCACCTTGAGATTTTCCGCCCGGAAGGCGTCCACGATCTCCCGTATGGCGTCTTTCCCGTAGGCCGTATTGGTGATCTTGAAGTCGGTGTAGTGGGAGTCGAACATGCAGAATCCTTCATGGTGCTTGGTGGTCACCACGAAGTATTTCATCCCCGCCGCGGCGGCGGCTCTGGCCCAGACCTTCGGATCGAACATGTCGGGATTGAAGGCGTCGAAAAATCTCTGATACTGCTCATCGTTGAGTTTTTCGTGATTTTTCAGCCATTCGTGTCTGCCGGGAACGGCGTACAGCCCCCAGTGGATGAACATACCGAACCGGTCGTGGGTAAACCATTTCAGATAATCTTTCGCCATTTTGGCTCCCTTTCCTTTTTTGTGGGATCGTTGATTTGCATTACGAAGTTTCCGCGGTTATATTATAACGGCTGGATATGAAAAAAGCAAACCGTTTTCCCATGAATTTTTGCAGGTTTCTTATGAAGAAAAGTGACAGAAATGCTTTGAGGGAAAGTTTCCGGTTCCGGATCGTGGGCGGCGGACAAGTGCGTCTGGGGCCCTTCTGGAACAACCTTTCCCTGCACGCCCACTTCTGGCGTCTCTACTGCCACGACGCCCCCGGCGCGGGTGTGATCACGGACGGGAAGAAGATCGAATTTCTCCCCGGTTACGTCTATCTGCTTCCCCCGCACGACGATCTTGTCTCCTGGTGCACGGGGACGCCCAGACAGCTCTATTTCCACTTCGAGACCACCCTCTATTCGGGCAGCGCCTCCCATTTGTGCAATCCGATCAGGATCACCCCCGAGATCGACTCCCTTCTGCGGGAACTGCGTTTTCTCGTCCCCGCCACGGAACTAAAGAGCTCCAACCGGCAGATCCTCTGCGCCACCGCGCTCACTTCCCTTGCCCTTTCCAAACTCCCGGAGGAGGCGCTCATCAAGCTTCAGCCGGATATGCGCATAGCAAGAGTCTGCGACGTCCTGCGGGGCCATATGACCGAATCTCTGGATCTGGAACAGCTTGCCGCCCGGGCGAAAATGACCAAACGCTCCTTCCTGCGCCGCTTTGCCGCATTCACGGGAAGCACGCCCCACCAGTATCTGCTGAATCTGCGGTACATGCAGGCCGCCCAGCTTCTGGAGGCGGGAGAGATCAATATCGACGAGATCTGCGAACGCATCGGCGTGCACGACCGTTTCCATTTTTCCAGAATGTTCCGCAAGATGTTCGGGCTCCCGCCCGCCCGGTATAGGGCATTGCATCAGGAGGGGAAATAAGGCAGGAGGGGGAACGCAGAGCGAAAAAACGGCGGATGAAGCCAGCCGGGGCTGGGGAGACTGTGAAAACTACGAATACCATGGATACTGTCCTGCCCGAAAACACAACGCAGGATCGGTCGGGCGACGAACGATCCCCACCCGGCACTGCGACGCCAGCTCGTCTGCCAGGCGAGGCACATTGTGCCGAGCGCGCAGCGGGAGGCGAATGGTTCGCCGGGCAATCGCCTGGCGAGCAGTAAGCCTATGGCGGCGGGATGCTTTTCCCCGCCGACATGGGCGCAGTAAAGTGCACGCGCAGAAACTGCCCAGCCACCTGACGCTTCTGTCGCAAGGCACTACCCAGCCAGGTACGGACCTTCTGCACGAAAATGAGAGGGGGCCCGGGGGAGAGAAAAAAGCGCGGGCGCGTTTGTCTCTCCCCCAAGTTAAAGCTGGAAACTTCCGCCGTGTTTTTTCCCAGTCCCCTCTTGAGACTTGCGGCCTTTTCCGCCCGTACGGCCCTTACCTTACCACGCTCCGGATCACGCCGGCGATCTTTTTGATCGTCGCCTGATCCAGATAGGGGTGCATGGGCAGAGCGAAAACGGTTTCCGCGATCTTTTCGGCAACGGGCATATCCCCCTTTTTGTAGCCCAGAAACTTCATGGCCTCCAGAAGGTGGATGGGGATGGGGTAATACCGTGCCGTGGGAATGCCAGCCTCCTTCAGGGCGGCCTGAATTTCCCCGTACCGGGGAGAGCGGGGGCAGTACTGGGCCCAGACGGAAAGATTGCCCTTTTTCACCGCGGGGATCTGCACAAGGTCCTTGAGCTCCTCCCCGTACCATTGCGTGACCTGCTGACGCAGCCGGATCTCCTCTTCGAAGATCTTGAGTTTTTCCAGAAGGACCGCCGCCTGAATGGTGTCCAGACGGGCGTTCAGCCCCAGACGGACGTTGTTGTACTTGTCATCCCCCCGGCCGTGGACGAGAATGGAATACATGGTGTCGTAAAGCGCCTTGTCGTCCGTGAAGACGGCGCCGCCGTCCCCGTAGCATCCCAGCGGCTTGGCGGGGAAAAAGGAGGTGCAGCCGATCTTGCCGAAGGAGGGGGCTCTTTTTCCGTTGCGGACGGCTCCCATGGCCTGCGCGGCGTCTTCGATGATGGGGAGTCCGAACTCTTCGGCAATGGCGGAAATGGCCTCATAATCGGCGCACTGGCCGAAAAGGTCCACCGTCACGATGGCCTTGGGTGTCAGTTTGCCCTCTTTCTTCACCTTCAGAATGGCTTCCCGCAGTTTGGCGGGATCCATATTGAAGGAGTCCTCCTCCACGTCGGAGAAAACGGGGGTGGCCCCGGTCAAAGCGATGGTTTCCGCGGTGGCAAAGAAGGTGAAGGGGGTTGTGAATACGGCGTCTCCCGCCTTGAAGCCCATGGCCATTTCCGCCATGAGAAGGGCGTCCGTCCCGCTGGAGCAGGCAAGTGCGTACTTGGTTCCGGCAAATTCCGCAAGCTTCTTTTCCAGAAGCGCCACTTCCGGCCCCAGAATGAACTGACCGTGCATGAGAACGTTTTTCACGGCCTTGTCCACATCTTTTTCGATTCTGGCGTACTGTCCTTTCAAATCAATGAACGGGATCATCGTAACTCTCCTTATTTGCATATGCTGTTCGTTTTCATTCTCAACGGAAGGCGTTGATGGCGTTTTTGAGCTTCAGCGCCTCTTCTCCCGCCCTCTCGGCAAAGTCCGTGCCGGAAGAGGCGTAAATGATCCCCCGGGAGGAGTTGATGACCAGCCCCGTCTTCTCCGCAGTAAGACCGTTTTTCAGCACCCCTTCCAGATCGCCGCCCTGTGCGCCTATGCCGGGGACCAGAAGGGGAGTGTTCCCCACAATATTGCGGATCTCCCCCAGTTCCTCCGGGAAGGTCGCGCCCGCCACCAGCATGGTATTGCCGTTGTAGTTCCACGGCCCTGCAATGAGGGAGGCCACGTATTTATAAAGTTCCCTTCCGTCGGAAAGGATCATTTCCTGGATCTCCCTGGCCCCTTTGTTGGAGGTGCGGCAGAGCACCACGACTCCTTTGTCCGCATAATCCAGAAAAGGCTTGAGGGCGTCCATGCCCATGTAGGGGTTGACGGTCACCGCGTCCGCCTTGTACCTTTCGAAAGCCTCCAGCGCATACATGGCGGTGGTATTGCCTATATCCGCCCTCTTTGCGTCCAGAATGACGGGGGTTTCCGGCGTGACCTTCTTCAGGTACTCCATGGTCATGAGGAGTTCTTCGTCCGCGCCCTGCCCGGCATAGTATGCCGCCTGGGGCTTGTAACAGCAGGCGTGATCCTTCGTGGTATCGATGATGGCCTGATTGAACCGGAAAATGGGATATTTTTCGCCTTGGAGGCAGGGAGGAAGCTTCCTGAGATCCGGGTCAAGCCCCACACATACGAGGGAGTCGGTCCTCTCCCATGCCGCCGCAAGTTTTTCGTAAAATTTCATTTTTCTCCTTTTCGTGACAACGATATGGTTTTGCCGCCCTTGTCGAACTGGCCCTTCCGGGAGGCGGGCAGAAATTCCAGATACTCGATATAGCCCAGAGATTCCGTTCCCGTGTACTGGGAATTTCCGGTGATGCTCAATGCCAGATCCGTTTTGGGAATGCCCTTGGGGAAGAGTTTTTTCAGGTGTTCCAGCAGATTCACCTCTTCCACATACCAGGTATTGAGCTTGTCCTCCTGATTGCGCATGGCGATCCAGTTCACCAGCACCATGCCCAGCCCGTACCGGGCGGAACCTGCCTGCCCTCTGGGGGTGGTGGTCTCCCAGCGGAAGGCCACGGAATTGGTCCGGGGGAGCCCCGCTCCGGCGCACACGGCAAGCACCTGATCGTCCTTGCCCGGGTCCGTGGCGCACGCCCCCTCCGGCAGGCGTACCGCCATCCACTTCCAGCGCATGAGGGGATATTTCTGCAGGTCGATGGTGGAAAGATCGTAAAGGATCGTTCCCGAACTGTTTCTGGAGGCGACTTTCAGCACCTTTTTGCCGTCCAGTTCCACGACGGAAAAATCGATGTCCCTGGTAAAGGGTTTTCCCTGATAGTGCCAGCCGCCCGTGACGCTTTTCCCGTTCTGGGAGGAGAAACGGAAGTCCAGCCGGATCCTGTCCCCGTCCGATTCCGGCAAATCCGGTTCCTGAGGCTTTTTCGCTTCCTCCCCCATGCCGGTCACGGAAAAAAGGGCGAAGGAAAGGCCAAGGAGGAAGCATGCGGCAGCTTTTCGGATGCCGCAGGGATATGTGCCGAAAGAAAAACGCTTTTTCACTGGGGGATTGTCCATTCTTCCTTATACTTCCGATACCGCTTGAGAATATCCTTCACATACCGTTTCGTGGAGTCGATCCCGATACGGCTTATCACGTCTCCGTCTCCCGTTTCCGGCTGCCACTTTTTCGTTCTTGCCAGTCCGGCATTGTACTCGCACAGCGCCAGAGCCACACAGTCCCTGAAATTCCGCCACCTTCTCAGCGCCCTGCCCAGATACCAGGAGCCCACCTCGATATTGAGCTCCGGATCGTACAGCGCCCCCGCGGAGGGAAGAGTAAATCTCTTCGCCTTCGCCCAGTCGGAGGCGGCGGAAAGAGGAATGACCTGCATGAGTCCGATCTCTCCCTTGCCGCCCTTTTCCCGGGCGTTGAACTTGCTCTCCCGCCAGATCACCGCCTTGATGAGACAGGGATCCACGCCGTTGCGTATGCCCGCCTCCACGATGATCTTATCGTATCTATTTTCCCTTGACAAGTAGGAAATCAGCGCTTTTCCCGCTCTCCACAGTCCTGCCGCCGCCGCAAAGGAAAGAAGGGCGATCACGAGAAGAAAGACTGCGGAAAAGATCCCACCGGAACTGATGCGGATCTTTCCCGTCCCCTCTTTTCGGATCCCGTAGGGCATTGGCACTCCCCGGTGTGTTGGTGATTATCCTTTCTCAGCTGCCCTGACCCGTCCCGGCGGCGCCCGCCGCCGCTTCCGCCGCGGCGGCAGCTT
>JAGAEF010000116.1 GCA_017613255.1 Lentisphaeria bacterium | reverse complement strand
GAATGGAACTGCAACGCGGGACTGGACTGGAATCTGCTGGACTACCCCAAGCACGCCGGAATGCAGAAGCTTCTTGCCGAACTCAACAAGCTCTACCGGGAAAATCCGCCCCTCTGGGAAGAAGATTTTTCCCCCGTCACCTTCCAGTGGCTGGACTGCAACGATGCGCGGGACTCCATCTACTCCTACATGAGGAGGGACGCCGCGGGGAACGCCCTTGTGATCGTTCTCAACCTCACCCCCGTGGTCCGGGAGGAGTATGTGTGCGGGGTCCCCTTCCCCGGGGAATGGGAGGAAGTCTTTTCCTCCGACGAGACAGGATTCGGGGGAACGGGGCTCGTCAATGCCGGCGTGCTGGAAGCGGTGGAAGAAGAGTATCAGAATCAGAAATATGCCCTGAAACTGCGTCTGCCCTGGCTGGGCGGGATCATTCTGAAAAAGAGAAGCGGCACGGAAAAAAGTTCCGAAGCGCTCCCCGAAGGTTCCGGAAAGTAATGCAGGGAAAGAAAGGATGTCTTTATGAGCGATTTTCCCGAATCGGATAACGATAAGTTGCCGGCGGCAGCTCCGACGGCCGCCCCCGCTCCTGAGCCTCCCGAAGAGGACCGCTTCCCACGGGAGGAATATCTCCTTTCGCTGAAAGATCTCCTGGAAGAAAAACTCCTGCGGGAACTCGTTCTTCTTGACGCCCAGGGGCTGCTCCTTGCTCCCGGGGAGGAGCTGGACGCCTTCGTGGAAAGACTTTTGCGGGAACGGAGGAACATAGACGCCCTCAACAAAGAACTTGCCGAAACGGGCGAAGCGGAACCTCTCATCGGGCTCAAGCTGAAAAACGACGGCAGGATCCCCCTTTCCATTCTGGAAGAGGGGCTGGACGTCACGGCGGAAAAGTACGGATTCGCGGCAAAGTGGGTCCCCGGATTCTTCCCCTCTTCCGGGCTGGGTGTGCTCTGGGGCGGCTGTTCCATCTCCTCCACGGAGGAGACCCCCACGCTTTTCCTTATCCGCTCCTCCTTCCGGAAAAAGGACAAATATTTCATCTACTCCCGAAGAGAGCTCATCTCCCACGAGTCCTGCCACGCCGTGCGGGTCCCCATCGGGGATATGACCTATGAAGAGCATTTCGCCTATGCCATCTCCTCCAGTCCCCTGCGCAGATACACGGGCAACTGCTTCAAAAGCGAAAAGGACGCCATTCTCTTCCTTCTCCCCGTCTTTCTGCTGCTTCTCATCCAGATCATGCGGGTGACCTACACTCCCGATCTGCCCGCGTGGCCCTTCTGGATCCTTGCTTTCGTGTGGCCCGCCTTTCTGATCTTCGGGAACATCAGGGAAAGAAAACAGTATTTCAAGGCGGAAGCGATTCTTGCGGCATCGGGAGTGAAAAATCCTTCCGCCGTGCTGTTCCGCTGCGGAGAAAAGGAGATCGTCTCCTTTGCCGCCTGTAAAAGTTCGCAGGAAGCGGAAGCGCTTCTCCGGGAAAAATCCGGGGAGGACCTGCGCTGGAAGGTGATTACGGCGCGTTTCGTTTCCCCCGTGAAGGAAACACCCGGAAACGGGAAAAAGGAAGAGGAATGAAAATGGGAAAAAGCATTAAACTAAAGGAAATCGTCTCCTATCTGGACGAACTGCTCAAACTGGACGAATTTTCCTCCGACTGTTCCAACAACGGTCTCCAGTTCGAAGGGAAAAGCACAATAAGCAAGATCGCCTTTGCCGTGGACGGGAGCGCGGAATCCTTCCGGAAAGCCGCGGAGGCGGGGGCGGATCTTCTTTTCGTGCACCACGGCATAAGCTGGGGAAACGGATTCAAAAGAATCGTCGGGCTGGATGCGGAAAGGATCACGCTTCTGGCACAAAACGCGCTTTCGCTGTATGCCGCCCATCTTCCGCTGGACGCCCATGCGGGGATCGGCCACAACGCCCGACTTGCGGCCATGGCGGAACTGCGGTACACCGCTCCCTTCGGAGAGTACCACGGGAAAAAGATCGGAGTAAGGGGGGAGCTCCCGGAAGCGCTCAGCGTGGAAAAGCTGGCAAAAAAGATCGATCTCCTTCTTCCCTCCTCGGGAAAAATCCTCTTTTTCGGAGATCCGGAACGGAAGGTAAGCAGAGTGGGGATCATTTCCGGCGGAGGCGCCTATATGGAGGCCTTTACGGAAATGCGGGAGCTGGGTCTGGAGTGCCTCATCACGGGAGAAATGACCCATGAGGCGGTAAGTTTCGCCAGGGAGGCGAATGCCGCGGTCATCCGGCTGGGGCACTACAGAAGCGAGACGCCCGGCGTGCTGGCCGTCATGAGCGACGTAAAGAGATATTTCGACGTGGATGTGGAATTTCTGGATCTTCCCACCTCATTCTGAGGGGAAAATATCCCGGAAAAGGGCAAGAAGGACCGTCAGATACACCCGGTAGCCGTAATCGTTGGGGTGGTTGACCCCGTTGCCGGTAAGATCGTAAAAACTCTTCTTTTTCAGGATCTCCTGCCAGAAGGAGTAAATATCCGCGTATCCGCAATGCTTTTCCTCCGAGGCAAGGACCGCCGCCTCTTTTGCGAAGGATTCCGCCTTTTCCGGAGGAGTTCTTCCCCACAGGGGATTGCCGCTCATGGAGGAAAGAAAAAGGATCTCGCAATCCCTGTCCAGCGCGTGTTTTTTCTCCCCGATCCTCCGGAGCGTCTGCCCGTACTCCTTTTCATCCATGCGGGCAAAATCGTTCATCCCGTAGGCGACCATAAGGAGATCGCAGGGCGGGAAAAGCCATTTTTCCTCCAGAGAAAAGGCGTCCTTGCACCCTGTTCCGCCTATGGCGAAGTTTTGGAAGGCGACCTTTGCGCCTGTACGTTTTTCGAGCTCCTGCGCAAAAAGCTCTCCGTAGGAGGGCTGGTACGGAGGAACGTCGATCTTCCCCGTGGCGTTGGAGCCGAAACTGATGCTGTCGCCGATAAGAAAAATACGGAGGTCTCTCTTTTCCCGCAGAAGGGATGCAAAACGGGGGAGATGCCCTTCCTTCCTCAACGGAGGAACCGGGAAAACCGTTCCCGGCAGGGCTTCATAATCCGCTTCCAGACGCATTTTTGCAAAAAGATCTCTTTCATCGAAGAAGACAGGTTTGCCGTCCACGCCTCCCACAATGGCGTTGGCCCCCTTTTCCGGGAAAAAGACCGACTTTTCCGGATCCGGGTGGAGCCGACTTTCCGGGAAGGGGGTTATGGAGGAGTTTTCCGTGAGAAAAATCCGGTCGCTTCCCGGAAGGAAGCAAAAATCCTTCCCCTCTTCGTAACGCTTTCCCGTATAAGGGGAATAGAGTTTGAGGATCCTTTTGGCGGGAAAAAGAGTCCGGACGCTTTTTTGGTCGATGAAAAGAAAGCTCTCCGCGGAAACGAGAAGGCTCTCCGCATTCCACAGAGGGGTCTTCACTTTTCCTTCTCCAGTTCCGCCTGAAGGATCCCCGCCGCCATGGCCACAAGTTCGGCGCAGGGGCGCTTCTTGTAATATTGCGGCGTCCTTGCTTCGGAAACGGGGGAGTCGGGCGTATGGGCGGGAGAGGCAAGTCCCAGAAGTTCCCTGCAGATGATGGAGGAATTTTCCTTCCGGAAAGTTTCCGCCAGTCCCTGCAGTTTTTTATAGAGAAGGTCCTTTGCCTCCTTGTCCTTGAGGGAGGAAGATCCGTGGATCATGTCATAGGCCATGAACATGCCGCTCACCGTCCCGCAGACCTCCCGCATCCTTGCCATGCCGCCGCCGAAACCCGAGGCGATCTTCATGGAAGTATCCATATCCAGTTTCGTTTCGTCGCAGAACGCGCACAGGACCACCTGCGCGCAGTTGGCTCCGGCAAGGAAAAGCTCCTTTGCCCTGGCCGCCTTGTCCTCTTTTCCGTCCATGCTTCCTCCCCGATCAAAAGTGGAATTTCTTTGCAAGACGCGTCCATCCGGCGACCAGAGAGGCCCCGGTCTTCATGGAATAGGGGTTGCTCCGGGGCGTGGTCTCATACCCTCCCCTGCCGTAGTTCCAGGCGTTGGGGATGTATCCGGCGCCGCAGCGGGTGCTCCCGGTGCCGGAAAGCGCCGCCACCAGACAGGTCTTTCCGCCGAAGATCTGCTTGCGCACGGCAAGCCCGATTTCGGTAAAGGGTTCGCTGGGAAGAGAGGCAATGACCAGATCGCTGCCCAGACGGATCCCGGTAAGGGGGAAATCCTGCTTGTCGTGCTTCCCGGCAAGGGCCACGAAGTTGGCGGCAAAGAATTTCAGGGCAAAGGGGGTGCCTTTGGCAAGGTCCTCGGAGGTCAAGTCCTTCACCGCTTCCGGATCGTTTACATCGATATCCGGGTATTTGGCGATGATCTTTCTGGCTTCGGCAAGTTCCGCTTCGTCGATCTCCCGCACCTTGGCCCCGATCCTCGTATGGACGGTTTCCAACTCGTTTCCTTCCACTTTTTTCAGATTTTCAAGAGCCTTCGTAACCGTTTCGGCGTACCCTTTTCCCACCCGTTTGGCCTCGTCGTAGCAGGTCTGGCAACGGGGGGAGGAGACATCGAAGTGGTTGATGTTGCCTTCCGCACCGATAAGGGGAATGAGCATGCACTCCTTTTTCCCTTTTTTGCGCGCATGAAGCATGAACTTTTCCATGGTCCTGCGGTAGACGCCCGCCCAGTCCGCAGAAACCCCGGTCCCGCCGATGGTGTCGGTGTGGTTGACGATGCTGGAAACGATGACGGAAAGGTTTCCGTCCTCTTCCCGGACGGCAAAGAGGGGGATCTCCGGATCGATCTCCCCTTCCGGGCGCACGATATTCCTGTTGAGCTTGCCCGGATTGGTGACCACGGTCCCGTCCTTCATCCAGTATCTGCGGTTGAAAATGAACCGTGTATCCCTGGTTACCGTGCTCTCCAGCTCCCCTTTCCGGGGGGATTTCTTCAAATTGGCCAAAGCTTCCTCCATGGCGGAAACGGCCCGGTCCACCAGCATGGAAAAGAATTTCACGTTGCCGCCCTGACGGTTGGAACGGATCTCCGGAGCGGTATGCACATGGGTTGCGGAAAGGATGGTGTTCTCCTCCGAGAGAAGCTTGATCTTCCGTTTTTTCGCCTCCTCCCAGACGGCCTTTTCCAGATCGTGGGTAACGAAAAGCATGTCGAAGTTCACGAAGGCGGCGACGTGGCCTTTTGCATCCTTGAGGACAAGCGCCCTCACCTCGATATCGTCCAGCACATGGTCCCACATCCTGCGGTTGAAATAGCCCGCAAGAGAGATGGGCACTTCCGGATTGATGCATTTCCTTGCCATACCGAATACGATCTTCATTTTCTCCTCCTTGTTCTTCTTTGGTATAAACAGAAACGATTTCGTCTTTTCCGTAAAATATAAGCCCGGAAAACGAAAATTCAAGTTTCGAAGTTTTCCTGCTCCTTCTTTTCCTCCTTTTCGGTGCATTTCCCTTTCCTGCCCGCAAGTCCGCCTGCGATCTCCGGCTCGATGAGGGCGGAACTGAAGACGAGGATCATGCCCAGGATCTGGAAAGGCGTGACGCTTTCCCCGAAAAGAAGCGCGGCAAGCATCGCGGAAAAGATGGGCGTGAAATACCCGGAAATGGCAAGAAGCCCCGTGGAAATGTACCGCATGGCGTTGTTCCAGGCGAAAAAGGCGATCCCCGTGGGGACCAGACCCAGAAAAAGCGTCCAGACGATGTCCGGGAGAAGAACCGGATAATGGGGCAAGTGTCCCCCGGCAAGCTGATAGAAAAGCGCCCACATTCCCGCAAAGAACATGCTCCAGCCCGTATAGAGGAGTCCTCCCACCCGGGCGATCACCGCCTTGGCAAGCAGCGTATAGACCGCCCAGAAGGAGGCCGCCGCGAAAATGAGAAGATCGCCGAGAGAGAAAGAAGAAATGGCAAAGCCGCTCCCGTCGAGGATCCGGAGCACCATCATGCACCCGACGAAGCCGCAGAGGAGCCCGGCGATCTGCAGGAAACTCGCCTTGTTCCTGCAGAAAAGAACGCTTAAGACAAAGAGGACGGGGGGTGTCTCGGCTTCCAGCATGGAGGCGTTGACCACGGGGATCTTCCTTTCCTGCGCAAGGAAGAGGCAGAGACTCATGCCCGCAACCGCGATCCCGTGAAAAGCCATCCGTATCCAGTCCCCGCGGGAAATGCCGCAAAAGATGTTTTTCCTGTAAAAAACGAGGGTGAAGAGCAGAATGAAGAGTCCGCCCGAAGCAAAGCGGCAATGCACCATGGTGTAGGGGTCGATGTTGCCTCTTTTCAGCAGAAAACTTGCCACCACGAAAAGGGAGCTCCAGCACAGCACGCTTACGGCCGCCCAGAAGATCCCCTTGAGCGTGGGGAGGGAAAAGTTGAGAAATACCGTTTTTTCTTCTTCACGCATCGTTATCCCCCTCAGCGGATGAGAAACATGTAAAGAAACGTTCCCGCAACGATGGAAAGAAGAGGATTGCGGATGAAGTACTGCAGAAGAACGGTAAGGGCCCCCGCCGCCGTTCCGGGAAGGAAACGAGCCCACCCATCCGAAGAAAATTCCAGATTGCCGTAGAAACTGTACACCACCAGCATGGCGATGGCCGCCGCCGTCACCGTCTCCCCCAGATATTCCATCCAGGAGGGGATCTTCCTTCCGCCGGAAAAGAGAAGGAAGGGAAAGAGTCTCAGCAGGATCACGGCAAACGCCATGATGAGAAGCATGAAGAATATGTGCGCCGTCATGAGCTTTTTCCCTCCTTTTCCGCCGCATCCTGCCGGGAAAGGCTCCTCCGTAAAAGAAGAAGAGAAAGCATGAGAAGCATGGCGGGAAGAAGCATCTTGTTCATGTGGGCGGGAAGAAAGAGCTGGAAAAGGATCAGGACGAAAAGCGTGGATACTCCCCCTGCCGCCGCCGGGAGGATCTGGCTCTTCTTCCGGCAGAGGTCCGTAAGGATCACCAGAAAAAGCGCCGTCATGGCAAAGTCGACCCCCTTGGTCCCGAAAGGGAGATTCCTTCCCAGAAGCGCCCCCGTCACGCTTCCGGCGATCCAGTAAAAGTGGTCCAGAGCGGAAACGAGAAGAAAGTAGGAGCGCCTTTTCTTTCCCCGGAAGGGACAGCGGCACTCGATGGCATAAGTTTCGTCGGTAAGGGCGACGGCAAGATAGGTGCGCACCCACAGGGGATAGGCCTTGAAGATCTTTATGAAGGAGATCCCGTACATGGCGTAGCGGATATTGATGAGCAGGGCAAGAAGGGCGATGAGCCCCAGCGTATAGGATTCGGAATTCTTCAGCATCTCCACGGCGGCGAACTGCATGCTTCCGGAGATGGTGGAAGCGCTCATGCCCAGCGCCCAGAGGAAATCCGCCTCCTTCACCTGGGTCACCAGCAGCACGCCGAAGGCGATCCCCATGGAAAGGTAGCCCATGAGCACGGGAAGAGTATCCCTGAGCGCCGTTTTCAGCACTCCCGGGAGGACGGGAAAAGAAGCATTGCCGTTTTTTGCCGTATCTTTCATCATGTTTCAATATACATCCTGAAAGGCTTTTCTTCAAGGCATCCTGCCGGAAAAGAGTTCGAAACGGGGGAAAAGAGGGGCCTTTTCACCCCGTTCAGGAAAAAAAAGAGGACAAAAGTACGTTTTTTGCTTCGTAAGGGACTTGAAAAATCACCGGAGAAAGACTACATTTCTACCGGCAAGAAATAACTTGAGCTTTTTTTGAGGTGACTATGCAGAATAACGAGTACGTTCTGGAACTGCTTATCGAAAACGGTCTGCTGAGCAACGACCAGCTTCCCGCCGGCTGGGAGCTGGTGGAAAAATCCAACGGACAGCTGGGGATCATCGACGCGCTGATTCAGCTCAAGTACATCAATGAAGAGGATATGATCGCCCTCCTTGCCCAGGAGTACGGCATGGAGCTCATGGATCTTTCCGCCTTCCAGATTCCGCAGGACGTGCTTCCCTTGATCCCCAAGGAGCTTGTCCAGCAGTATCAGGTGATCCCGATCACCCTGCACGACAACATCCTCACCATCGCCATGAACGACCCCACGGATATGGCCAAGCTGGACAGTCTGCGGTTCGCCCTCAAGCGGGATGTGGATGCGGTGGTGGCTCCCACCGCCCAGATTCAGGCCATCATCGACAAATACTATTCCGGACCCGGAGACGGAATAGAGGAACTTATCGACGAGATCGGCGGAGAGGCCAAAGGACTGGCCGTGGTCAAGGAAGAGGATCCCGCCATGATCGAGGACGAGGACGCCCCCATCATCCGGCTGGTGACCATGCTCATCGTGGAAGCCCACAACCTGCGGGCGTCGGATATCCATCTGGAGCCCACGGAAAAGCAGTACAAGATCCGCTACCGCATCGACGGCGCTCTGCGGGAAATGGAAAGTCCCCCCAAATACCTTCAGCAGAACATCACCTCCCGTCTCAAGATCATGTCCAAGCTGGACATCACGGAAAAACGGGTCCCTCAGGACGGACGAATCCAGCTGCGCGTGGTGGGGTGCGAAGTGGACCTGCGTGTTTCCACCATCCCCACCACCCACGGGGAAAGCATCGTCATGCGACTTCTGGAAAAATCCGCCATCCAGCTGGAAATTCCCCAGCTGGGATTCTACGCGGACGATCAGGCCAAGATCAACAAGATCATCAATATGCCTGACGGCGTCTTTCTGGTCACAGGCCCTACCGGGTCGGGAAAGACCACCAGTCTGTACGCCTTCCTCAACACCATCAACACCCCCAACCGGAAGATCATCACGGCGGAGGACCCTGTGGAATATCAGCTGCAGGGGATCAATCAGGTGCAGATCGACAACGTAACGGGGCTGACCTTCGCCAACGCATTGCGCGCCATGCTCCGTCAGGCGCCCAACATCATCATGGTAGGAGAAATCCGAGACTGCGAAACCGCGGAAATCGCCATCAACGCCGCCCTTACCGGACACCTGGTGTTCAGTACACTGCACACCAACGACGCCCCTTCGGCCATCACCCGACTCATCGATATGGGGGTCAAACCCTTCCTTGTGGCGTCCGCGGTGCGGGCGATCATGGCCCAGCGGCTTGTGAGAAGGGTCTGCAAGAACTGCATGGAGCCGGCGGAACCCACCCCCAACGAGCGGCGTCTTCTGGGGCTTGACGACAAATTCATGGATACGGCCAAGATCATGAAGGGAAAAGGCTGTTCCATCTGCGGCGGAACGGGTTACAAAGGGCGTCTGGGAATCTATGAGATCTTTCTGGTGGGGGAGGAGATCCAGCACCTGATCTTCGAAAAGTGCTCCGCGGACGTGATCCGGGACGCGGCCAGAAAGGGCGGAATGATGACCTTGCGGGAAGACGGACTGCGCAAGGCCGCCGCAGGCACCACGACTCTGGCGGAAGTGCTTGCCGCCACGGTGTCGGACGCCCAGTAAACAGGTTGACAAGGAATTAAATACTGGAGAATGAGAAATGCTTGATCCGGACGGCCAGACGATTTACGATTTGCTCCTCGACAACGGCTCGTGCACGAAAGAACAGCTGGATGCCGCCGTGGAGGAGTTCGACAGCGCGGAGAACGACAAGAGCTTCAAGGAGATCGTGATCGACTTCGGGCTTGCCGACGAACGCTCCATCCTTCAGGCCATCGGCGACAGTCTGGGACTGGAAGTGGTGGATCTGGACTCCTACGGGGAGCTTTCCAGAGATCTCATCAAGCTCATCGACGCGGGCACGGCAAGAAAAGAGGCGGCGGTTCCGCTGGCCCTGGACGGGAACACCCTCACCATCGTGCTGCGCAACCCCCTGAACTATCAGGCCATCGACGAGTTCCGCTTCGTGCTGAACAAGGAGATCATTCAGGTGGTGGCGCCGGAAAATCAGGTGGATGCCGCCATCGAAAAATACTATCCCGTGGATCTCCAGTCCACCATGCACGACGTCCTGCAGGAACTTTCCGACAAGAACATCGATCTCACTCCGACCGCCTCGGAAGAGGAAAGCAAGGAAGAGGATCTGGAGGCCATGGCCAACGAGGCCCCCATCGTGAAATTCGTGGACGCCATCCTT
Source organism: Lentisphaeria bacterium (assembly GCA_017613255.1). Classification (GTDB taxonomy): domain Bacteria; phylum Verrucomicrobiota; class Lentisphaeria; order Victivallales; family UBA1829; genus RGIG5327. The sequence goes on along the minus strand of JAGAEF010000116.1, from coordinate 8,776 downwards.
TATCAGGCGATCAAGGACAAGGCCAGCGACATCCACTTCGAGCCCTTCGAAACCATCTTCAAGATCCGGTGCCGTGTGGACGGCGCCCTTTACGAAATGGCCCCTCCCCCCAAGAGTCTGGCCTTGCCGGTCATCAGCCGTATCAAGATCCTTGCGGATCTCAACATTTCCGAAAGAAGAAAGCCTCAGGACGGACGAATCCATCTGAAAGTGGGCGGAAAACCCATCGATCTGCGTGTTTCCTGTCTCCCCACCTATTACGGGGAGTCGGTGGTGCTCCGTGTGCTGGACCGGTCCGTGGTGAACCTGGATCTGGACTCTCTGGGGATCAACGAGGCGAATCTGGCCAAGGTTCGGGACATCATCATCATGCCCAACGGCATTTTCATCGTCACGGGGCCTACCGGATCCGGAAAGACCACCACCCTCTACTCCGCCCTGAAGGAGGTCAACAGCCCGGAAAGCAAACTGCTTACGGCGGAAGACCCTGTGGAATACGACCTGGAGGGGATCATCCAGCTGCCCATCAACGATGCCGTGGGCATGACCTTCCACCGGGCGCTGCGCGCCTTCCTCCGTCAGGACCCGGACATCATCATGCTGGGGGAGATCCGAGACCTGGAGTCCGCGAGAATGGCCGTGGAAGCGTCGCTCACGGGACACTTCGTTTTCAGTACGCTGCACACCAACGACGCGGCGGGCACGGTGACGCGACTCATCGATATGGGCGTGGAGCCCTTTCTTATCGCCAGCTCCCTTGTGGGGGTGCTCTCCCAGCGGCTGATCCGAAGAGTCTGCCCCCAGTGCAAGACCGCTTATGTGCCCACCGACGACGATCTCAAGCTTCTGGAGTTGGAACGGGAGGATATCGGCGACCACAAGTTCTACTACGGGAAAGGGTGCAGCAACTGCAACGGCACGGGATACAGGGGACGAATGGCCATCACGGAACTTTTGACCATGAATTCCCAGATCAACGAACTGGTGCTGAAAAGCTCTCCCACGGTGGTTATCCGGGACAAGGCAAGGGAAATGGGCATGATGACCATGCGAGAGGACGGGATCCGGGCGATCCTTCAGGGGTTGACCACCATGGAAGAAGTTCTCAGATATACATAAAAAACATAATCAGATAGAAAGAGAAAGGAGAACGCGGAATGCCTGTATTTCTTTACACTGCCATGGATGCCAAAGGGCAGGAACAGAAAGGGAAAAAGGAAGCCGCAAACGAGGAAGAGGTACAGAGTTTTCTGAAGAATCAGGGACTCTTCCCCACCTCCATCAAGAATGCGGACAAATCCCAGGAGAAGAAAAAGGCCAAGGCCGGCGACAAGAAGAATTCCGGACTGAACATGAACCTCAGTCTGGGGCCGGCCGTGATGAAAACCAAGGAGATCACGCTTTTCACCCGTCAGATGGCCATTCTGCTGGATGCGGGGCTTCCCCTCATCCGGTCACTGAAAACTCTGGCAAGACAGGCGAAAAGCCCCGTGGTGCGCAAGATCATCGACGAGACCGCCACCGCCGTGGAAGGAGGAGCCACCTTCTCGGAAGCACTCGCCCAGCACCCGGCCTCCTTCGACAAGCTCTTCCTCAACATGGTGCGCGCCGGAGAGGCCGCCGGAAAGATCGAGCTCATTCTCAACCGACTGGCCATGTTCATGGAAAAGGCCGCCAAGATCAAGGGAAAAGTGAAGTCCGCCATGGTGTATCCTATCGTGGTGCTCTGTATCGCAGGCGGAATCACCTCCGGACTGATGATCTTCATCGTTCCCAAGTTCGCCAAGATCTTCACCGACCTGCTGGAAGGCGCGCCCATGCCCGCCATCACCCAGGTCGTTCTCGGGATTTCCGACTTCATGGTGAACAACATTCTTCTCTTTGTCGGCGGCGTGGTGGGCCTGGTCATTGCCATCAAGCTCATTCTCAAGGTCCCCTTCCTGCGCTACTACATCGACTGGGCCAAATACAATATGCCGGTCTTCGGACTGGTGGTCTCCCGTTCCTCCATCTCGAGGTTCGCCCGGACGCTGGGAACGCTTATGGGTTCCGGGGTGGCCGTGCTGAATGCACTCATCATCGTGAAAGAGACCTCCGGAAACGAAGTGGTCTCCAGCGCGGTGGTGAAGGTTTACGACGCGGTGAAGGAAGGAGAGCCCATGGCGCCTCCCCTTTCCGCCACCAAGATCTTCCCCGAAATGGTCATCAGTATGATCGAGGTGGGCGAGGAGACCGGTAAACTGCCGGAAATGCTGGAAAAAGTCGCGGATACCTACGACGAAGAAGTGGACAACGCCGTGGCGGCCATGACAAGCATGATCGAGCCTCTCATGATCATCTTCCTGGCCGTGATCGTCGGCGGACTGGTCATCGCCCTCTTCGCTCCGCTCATCACCATCATCGAAAAACTGGGAACCTGAACTCATGCGGAAAAACACCAAGGCATACGCCGTCGTCATGGCAGGCGGCAAAGGGGAAAGATTCTGGCCTCAGAGCCGTCTTTCCAGTCCCAAGCAGCTCCTCCGGCTTCTGGGGAATCTCACCCTCATCGAGCAGACCATCGAGCGGCTTTTTCCCGTGTTCTGCAAGGAGAACATCTTCGTCATCACCAACGAGATCTATGTGGAGCCCATGCGCAAGCTCATTCCCACTCTGCCCTCCGGAAACATCATCGGAGAGTGCAGCAGGAAGGATACGGCGCCCTGCATTGCCTCCACGGTGGCTTTCATCCGGAGCCTGAGCAAGGAGCCCGATCCGGTGCTGTGTTTTCTCCCCGCGGATCACGTCATCAACGATACGGCCGCCTTCGCCAAGGTCGTTTCCGATTCGCTGGACGTTGCGGACAGTTCGGAAAGCATCGTGACCGTGGGGATCACTCCCCAGCAGCCGCAGACAGGATTCGGGTATATCGAGACAGGAGACCTACTCTCCTTCCCGGGCACGACAAAGTTCCGCAAGGCCTTGAGTTTCAAGGAAAAACCGGATCTGGAAACGGCAAAGAAATATTTCGAGGCGGGCTGCTACAAATGGAATTCGGGCATCTTTTTCGCCCGGAGCGCCGTCTGGATCAAGGAATTTTCCCGGTCCGCGCCGGAGCTTTCCAAGTTCATTCAGGAGACCATCGGCATGCTGCAAAAGGATGGCTGGGGGGCGCCTTCCTTCGAAGAGCGTTTCAATGCCCTCAAGCCCATTTCCATCGACTATGCCGTCATGGAAAATGCGGAGAACGTGATCTGCGCCGAAGGCAGTTTCGACTGGGACGACGTGGGCTCCTGGACCTCGCTGCGCAATCAGATCAAGGAAGACGAAAACAACAACGTGATCCGGGGTCTGCACAGGGGGATCGGCACGACCAACTGCATCATCGTGGGAGATTCCAAGAAACTCATCGCAACCGTGGATGTGGACGATATGGTCATCGTGAATACGGAAGACTCTCTCCTTGTGTGCAGCGCCAAGTCCGCCCAGAAGATCAAAGAACTTGTGGGGATTCTGGAGAAAGATCCGGCCCTGAACAAATTCGTGTGATCCGGGCTCTTCCGGAAGTGTGGTGATGAAAGAACTCCTTGTCGTCAACGCGGGCAATACCCATATCGAGACCCTTCTCGTTCCGGATCGGACCTCTTTCGAACAAAACGGCCTTTCCGGAGGAACAAGAAGAGTCTTTACCCCGGAGGAGTTTTCCCGCACCTGGGAAGCGCTTGCGGAAGGCAAAGTCATTGCCGCGGCCTCTGTCGTGCCGCAGTTTACGAAAAAACTGGCCGCATCGGGGGCATTTCTCGTGACCAGAGACAAAAAATTTCCCTTCCGGACGGACCGGGTGGATATGAGCACGGTGGGCGCGGACCGCCTTGCCAACGCGTCTTTCCTGTGCGGGGGACCGCTGCCCGCCGTCAGCGTGGATTTCGGGACCGCCGTCACCTTCGAGGTGGTGGAAGAGGACCGCTCCTTCGTGGGCGGAGCCATTCTTCCGGGCAGAAAACTCATGCGGCAGGCCCTCCACGATCATACCGCGCTTCTGCCCCTTCTGCCGCTTACGGAAAGTTTGTCCCAACTGCCCTCCGGCGCGGGGAAAAACACGAAGGAAGCCATGCTTCTGGGAACGGATCTGGCCTGTCTGGGGGGCGTGAAAGAGGTCCTTTCGGGGATCCGGAAGGATCTGGAAAGGAAATATCCGGGAAAACCCGTGCGGTTCTGCGGCTGCGGGGGAGATCGGAAATTCTTTCTGGAAGCGCTGCCCTTTCTGGAAGAAGTGCCGTTTCTTACGCTTCAGGGGATCTGCCGCATCTGGCGGGAAAACGGGGGAGAATGGTCATGATCCGGGTCAAGATCTGCGGCCTGCAGTCGGAGAAAGATGTGGAATATGCCTGCGAAGCCGGAGCGGACGCCGCGGGCTTTCTGGTGGGGCAGAAATATCCTTCCCAAGACTTCATCCTTCCCGGCACCGCCCGCAGACTTGCCGCATTTCTTCCCGTTCTGGTCACGCCGGTGCTGGTGACCCATTATACGGATCCTGATCAGGTCGTGGAGCTCATCGATCTTACCGGCATCACCACCGTCCAGCTGCACGGAGGGATCACCCCCGAAGAGCTGACGAATCTGAAGGATCTGGCGGGGGACGACGTAAAATTCCTTGCGGCAATCCACGTCATGAACGACCGGACCGTGGAGCCGGATATGGCCGCCTTCGAAGAGCTGGTAGACGGTTTCGTTCTGGATTCCTGCGACAAAGAGAAGGGAAAAGTAGGCGGAACGGGCCTCACCCACGACTGGCGTATCAGCGCCCAACTGGTCCAAAGCACCCCGAAAAAAGTCCTGCTTGCCGGAGGACTCTCTCCGGAAAACGTGGAAGAGGCGGTAAAAACGGTACACCCCTACGGCGTGGACGCCAACAGCCGCCTCAAGGATCCGGACGGAAGTCTGGATAAATTCCTTGCGAGAGAATTCGTGGCGAAGGCAAAGGGGCTGACCCTTTCCTGATTAAAAGTTCAGAAGGGAAAAAGCGTGCCTTCGGCCTGAATGTAGAGTTTTTTCCCGTCGGGAGAGACCGCTTCCGAATAAAAGGAGCCGTCTTCGAGGATCTCCGACCCGAAACAGAGAGTTTCCCCCAGCGCCCCTGCCCCCACGAAATTCAGCTGAATGGTCCTTGCCGCAAGATTTTTTCCCTTTTTGCTGCAGAGACAATCCAGAACGTTCCGGGCGAACAGAGCGTTGTTGAGGTGGCAGTTCATGTCGATATCCCCGTGCCGCACCGTGAAGGGAAGATCCGGGACGACCGTTCTGCGGGCGATCTTCCCCAGTTCCGGGAAGAAGCGGTCCTTTTCCTCGTTAATGGGCATTCCCGGAGGCAGGACGGCGGAAGCCTTCACCGGGCGGTGGCTCTTCCCGTCGATCACCAGCCAGAAGGAGGTCCCTTTCACGAGAGGCTCCCCTTTTTCATCGGCCATATAGTATTCCCTTGTGGCAAAAAGAGTGTTCACTCCGGAAGGATAGGTAAGGAGCGTGATCTTTTCATCGCAGGCAGGATACCGGAAGATCTCCAGTTTCAGCCGGGAAAGCACCCAGAGGATTCCGTGCTCGGTCAAGGCGGAAAGCCCCACATCCAGAAGTTCGGCATGGGTGGCGGCTATGTCCTGAAGATAATCCAGAAGGACGTGGAACTTGAGCAGATGGTTCTCTCCGCACTCGTGGGCGCGGATGACATGCTCTTCCCGGAGGAAGGCGGGATAGGTTTTTCCGTTGGAATTTTGCTGTGTGCCGTTTGCGGCGGGGTTCTGCATAAAATCTCCTTTGTCACATTTTCCCCCGGGTTGGGAGGGAAGGACGCGCTCCGGGAAAGTAATATACACGGCAGGAGGAAAAATGCAAATGAAAAGAATCACGCGAAAACACTTTTTCCTCCATCTTTTCCCGTGTTTTTTCCCCCGGCGCACTTGAAACATTCTGAAAGAATGATATATTTTCTTCCCTGAAAAGAGGATCTGCTTCGCAACTTACAAATGGAAAGGAAATCCTATGAAGATCGGTACCGCTTTGAGACCGTCGGCCACCAAAGTGCTCTTTCTGGGCGCAGGAGAACTGGGCAAGGAAGTCGTCATCGAAATGCAGAGACTGGGCGTGGAAGTCATCGCCGTGGACCGTTACGAAAACGCTCCCGGCATGCAGGTGGCCCACCGTTCCCACACCATCAACATGCTGGACGGTGCAGAACTGCGGAGAGTCGTGGAGCTGGAAAAGCCCGACTTCATCGTTCCGGAAGTGGAAGCCATCGCCACGCCCGAACTGCTGAAACTGGAACAGGAAGGCTATACGGTCATTCCCACGGCGAAAGCCGCTTTCCTCACCATGAACCGGGAAGGGATCCGCCGCCTGGCCGCCGAAGAGCTGGGGCTTCCCACCTCCCGCTACAAATTTGCCGCAACCCATGAAGAGTTCCTTGCCGCGGTCAAGGAGATCGGGATCCCCTGCGTGGTCAAGCCCATCATGAGCTCCTCCGGACACGGACAGAGCATGATCAAGAAGGAAGAGGATGTGGAAAAGGCCTGGAAACTTTCTCAGGAAGGCGGAAGAGCCGGAGCGGGCAAGGTCATCGTGGAAGGATTCGTGGATTTCGACTACGAGATCACGCTTCTTACCGTCCGTCATGCGGGCGGGACCTCCTTCCTGGAACCCATCGGCCACCATCAGGTCAACGGCGACTATCAGGAATCCTGGCAGCCCCAGAGAATGACGCCGGAAGCCAAGGCCAGGGCGCAGGAAATCGCCGGCAAGATCACCGGGGCGCTGGGCGGAAGAGGGATCTTCGGCGTGGAAATGTTCATCAAGGGCGACAAGGTGATCTTCAGCGAAGTGAGCCCCCGCCCCCACGATACGGGCATGGTCACCCTCATCTCTCAGGACCTTTCCGAATTCGCCCTTCACGCCCGTGCCATTCTGGGGCTGCCCATTCCCAACATCGCCTTCCACGGCCCCAGCGCCTCCAAGGCCATCGTGGTGGACGGCAACTCGCAGGATGTGAAATTCGACGGTCTTTCGGAAGTCCTTGCCGAACCCGATACGGCCATCCGGCTTTTCGGAAAAGGTGAGCTCAAGGGTCATCGGCGTCTGGGCGTGCTTCTTGCCCGCAGAAATACGGTGGAAGAAGCGCTGGATGCCGTCATGAAGATGCGGGAAAAGGTCGTTACCGAGCTGTAAGAACGTTTCTCCGGGGAAGAGACATGACGCTGAGAGACATGACCAAATTTTTCAGGATCCGCACCCACAGCGCCTTTCTGGATCTTGCGGGAAGAGGGCTTTCCCTCATCCCGCAGGAATACACGCTGGAGGCGCTTTCCCTGCTCCTGCGGGCGGACCTGACTCTCAACAAAAGGCGTCTTACGGAACAGGAGTTCGAGGATCTCATCGTTCTCGTTGCGGGCAAATCCCCTTCGGCGGATGCGGAAGAACTTGTTTCAACGGCGCTTGCCAACGCAAAGGAGGAGGAAAAATGCCTTCTCTGCGCCGAAAAGATCGCTTCTCTCCCGCTGGAAAAGAGACTGGATTTCGCTTCACTGCTTCTGGAATTCGACAAAAGCTATCTTCCCGTCCGGGAGGAGGCAAGGAAGGAATTTTCCCGCATTGCGGAAAAGTTCGGCTTGCGGGAAAAATTCGTGGGAGACCTTCTGGAACAGGATGCGAAACGGCGGGACACGGCCGCAAAAGTGCTCAATTCCGGCGCGGGACTGGCCGTGGCGCTGATCGTTCTCCTTCTCTTTCTGCTGGCCGCCACCTTCATGAGATCCCTCTTCTTCGGGATTCTTCTGGCCTACCTTTTCCTGCCGCTGGAAAAGTATTTCGAAACGAAATTCTTCCGGGCGGGCTGGATCGTTTTTCTCTCCAGAGTGCTGGGCTGGATTTTCCGGCCCGTTACCCAGCTCAAAAACCGTCTGAAGAAAAAGAAGCTCCCCCTTACGAGGGCCGAATACGTGCGCGCCGAAAGGAAATCGCTGATCCTCAAATCCACCATCGCCACCTTCTTTTCTCTGCTGGTTATGGTCCTTCTGGTCCTGTTCCTTCTGGCCGCGCTCATCGTGCCCACGGCCGTGACGGCCGGAAAAAAGCTGAAAGAGACGGTCGGCACCTCGAACTTCATGAAGAAAATCGAGAAAGTGACCGATCATTATTTGCAGGGAGGAGAGGGCAAGACGGCTCCCGGGGAAAACGGGAAAAAGGAAGAAAAGACGTCCGGCGGGAACGGGATAGCCGAACACGCCGGAAAGGAAGGGATGCCCGGAACGGAGACACTTACGAAACTTCTGCGCAAACTGCGTCCCCTTCTCCAGGAGTACGCATCCAAGTACAAGAACGAACTTGCCTCCTTTGCCTTCTCTCAGGGCAAGGGGGTCCTTTCCGCCGTGATCGCCACGGCAAAGATTCTGGGAGGATTCCTGTTCGATCTGCTTCTCATGGTCTTTTTCTTCATCTATTTTCTTCAGCAGATGGCGTTTTTCACCGATTCGGCCAGAAAGGGCAAAAAACAAGAAGGCAAACTGGAGTCCGTGGGCACCTGGGCGGTGAAGGGGATCATGGACTCCTCCTGGCTGCCCGCCGTTTCCAATGAGACGCGGAAAGAGGCCATTTCCATCATCGACAATATCTGCAACATGTTCCGGTGCTGGGCAAGGGGATACATCACCATCATCCTCATCGAAGCGCCCCTTTACGTGATCCTTTTCTCCCTGATCTCCGTACCCTACGGCGTTCTGCTGGGGCTGATCTCCAGCACCACCGTGCTCCT
>JAGAEF010000115.1 GCA_017613255.1 Lentisphaeria bacterium | reverse complement strand
CCTTTGTCTTGTCGCAGAGAAAAAGGTAACTTGGGATCTCTTTTTTGTCAAGTCAGAAAAATTTTGTGGGATATCTGTGAAAAAAAAAGAAAAAACATTTGAAAATTTGCGCACCCGGTGTATATTAAAGGACCTTATCGTTACGGAATGGACCGGCAGGAGGCCGGTGACAAGACGAAAATTACAGGAGTTTCCGGCACGGTGCCGGAAGAACAACAAAAGATCAGCAAGGAACTAACATGGTCAGAATCAGACTGAAAAGAACCGGCGGAAAGAACTGGATCAGCTTCAGGGTCGTGGTTTGCGACATCCGCTCCTCCCGGGACGGCTACATGGTGGAAGAACTGGGATTCTACGATCCCCGCCAGAGCAACGAAAAGATCGACGTGGCAAGAACGGAGTACTGGATCTCCAAGGGCGCCCAGATGTCCGAGACGGTCGCCGACATCTACAAACGGGCCAAAGAGGGCAAATCCAAGGTCCGCGGCGTGGCGGATCCCTACACCAAGAAAAAGAATTTCAAAGCGGACAAGAAAGCCGCCGAGGCATAAGAACAGCCCGGCAATTTGCAGAAATACGGCATGTGACGAATCGGTGATGCCGTATTCGGGCATGTTTCGGCAGGCACGCTTGCCAGCTATGGAGAGCAAAAATGCTGTTTGAAGCAATCAGAAAGCTGTTCGGCGGCGGAAAGAAAGACGCCGGAGGCAGCGAAAAATGTGACAGCGCATGTTCCTGCAGGAGCGCCGGAAAGAAAGGCGCAGGCGCGGGAACGGTGAAACTCACCGACCTGGAAGACTTTGTCTCTTATGTCGTGAAGAACCTCGTGGATGCTCCGGAAGAGGTCAAAGTGGAGACGGTCATGGAAAACAATGCCAAGATCATCCGGATCAGCTGCCGCAAGGACGATACCGGCAAGATCATCGGGAAAAAAGGGAAAACGATCATCGCCCTGCGGGCGCTGGTGGCGGGAGCCGCCGGAAGGATGCAGGACAGGGTCAGCGTCGAGGTGGCGGACTGAGTTTGCGTTTTGACATAATTACTCTCTTTCCCGACATTTTCTTCGGGCCGCTGGGTTCCAGTATCGTAGGGCGGGCGATGAAGAACGGGATCGTGGAGATCAATGCTGTCAACTTGAGGGATTTCACCCACGACCGTCACCAGACGGTGGACGACAAGCCTTTCGGCGGAGGTCCGGGGATGCTGATGAAGCCCGAACCGCTGTTCGAGGCGGTGGAAGCCCTCAAAAAAGAAAATTCGAAGGTCATTCTTACCGGACCCAGAGGGGTGAGGTTTCACCAGAAACTGGCGAAGGAGCTGGCCGACGAGGCTCATTTGATCATAATTTGCGGCCACTACGAAGGAGTGGACGAACGCGTAAGGGAACACCTGGCGGATATGGAGATCTCCATAGGGGACTACATCCTCACCAGCGGGAATCTCCCGGCCATGGTGATCTGCGACGCGGTGACGAGACTCCTTCCCGGGGCGCTGGGGTGCGAGGAATCGGACTGCGACGAGTCCTTTTCCACGGAGGACTGCGTGCTGGAATACCCCCAGTACACCAGACCCGCCCGCTTCCGCTCCTGGGATGTCCCGGAGATCCTGATCTCGGGAGATCACGGGAAGATCGAAAAGTGGAAAAGGGAGCAGGCCGTCATGGAGACCATGAGAACGAGACCGGACATTCTGGAACAGAAATGGAAGAAAACAACATAAAAAACGGAGGAACAAAATGAATCCTGTGATCGAAAAAATCGAAAAAGAGCAGTGCACCAACCCCGTCCCCGAATTCGAGATCGGCGACACCGTGAAGGTTTACAACAAGATCGTGGAAGGCACCACCGAGCGCATCCAGCTTTTCACCGGTGTGGTCATTGCCAGAAAAGGCAGCGGGATCCGGGAAACCTTCACCGTCCGCCGCGTTTCTTTCGGCATCGGCGTGGAAAAGATCTTCCCCCTCCACAGCCCCCGCATCGACAAGATCGTGGTGGACCGCAAGGGCCATGTGCGCCGGGCCAAACTCTACTATCTGCGGGACAAGATCGGCAAAGGCGCCAAGGTCAAAGAGAAAAAGTTCGTGCCCGCCGACAAGTAAAAAGATGGCCGGACAGGCAAAGTGTGACGAAGGAAGCATTCCCGCTTCTTTCATGTCTCTTGAGGATCCGCTCCTTTCCCGCGAGAAACAGCTCTGGGAAAGGGGCGTTTCTTTTGCGGGAGGCATCGACGAAGCGGGGAGAGGCTGCATGGCGGGACCCGTGGTGGCCGCCTGCGTCATCTTCACGGATCCTTCCCGGGTCCCGGCGGGCCTGAACGATTCCAAGAAGCTTACGCACCTGCAGAGAATGGCCCTGCGGGAAAGACTGCTGGAGGAGCGTTCCGTTCATATTTCCATAGCGGAAGCGGATGCGCGGGAGATCGACCGCATCAACATCCTCAAGGCGACCTGGCAGGCCATGATCCGGGCGGCGAAAGGTCTCCCGGAGCTGGAATACATCCTTGTGGACGGAAATCCGGTAAAGGGGCTTCCCGTGGCCGCGGAAAACATCGTGAAGGGGGATTCCCTTTCCGCAAGCATTGCGGCGGCAAGCATCATGGCCAAGACCTACCGGGATCTGCTCATGACGGAAAAGGCGAAGGAGTTTCCCCAGTACGGCTTCGAGATCCACAAAGGATACTGCACGCAGGCCCACAAGGAGGCTCTGGAAAAATACGGGCCATGCCCCCTCCACAGGATGAGTTACGCGCCCGTTCAGGAGATCCTTTTCCGGCAGGGATTCGAGCAGGGGGAGCTTTTTTAAGTTTTTTTCGGTAATTTTTCCCGCTGCCCCTTGAATCCTCCGGCCCAGCGCATTATAATATACTGGACAGAATTCGTCATCGGAAACAAATCAATACGGGAGTACTGAACATGAAAAGATCATCCGTATCCCCCTTCCCCCGTTCCGCGGGGAAATTTTTCACCCTCATCGAACTTCTGGTGGTCATCGCCATCATCGCCATTCTGGCGGGAATGCTGCTGCCCGCGCTGAATTCCGCACGGGAAAAAGGCAGGAGCATCAGCTGCAAAAGCAACTTGAAACAGCTGCATCTGGCGGCCACGTTCTACAACCACGACTTCAAGGAGTGGTGCATGGCCCGCAACTACTCCAAAAATCTCATTCCCGGAAGGACCAACGGGGTCCCCTGGTACGGCGCAATGCAGGTGCTGGGCTACATGCGCAACGGGAAAATCTGCCGCTGTCCTTCCAACGCGGCCAACGTGAGCGGGAAATACCAGGACGACGGCGGGACCAACTACAACTCCACCTACGGCATCTCCATAGGCACCTTCGGGATAAAAGGCTACTCCAACGAAGCGGGCAGACCCATCAAGGTCATGGAACTTTCCCGGGAAATCGGCGGAAACGAAACCATCATGTTCACCGATACGGCCAATATTTCCTCCACCAATTCCGGCTCCACCTTCCCCATGAAGGACGTGTACGATCCCGGATACGAGGTCTACAACTACAGCAACAGCACCGGCGTCTCCTTCCGGGGAGCGGCCGACTTCAAGATCCACAGCATCTATCTTCTCCACTCCGGCGGGCGTTACGCCAACATGGTGCGCTTTTCCGGAGCCGTGGGGATGTTCAAGGGCTACGGCAAGGAGCTGAAAACCTACCGGGATTACCGCCCCAACCGCCGGGCCGACGATACCTACGGGAAATCGGGCATCTTCAATACCGTGAACAGCAACTGAAAAATCGAATTTGACGAAAAAATAAAACAAGGATGAAAAAAATGAAACTGCATTGTCTCCTCGCCTCTCTTCTTCTGCTTTCCGGAGCGGCTCTTCCTGCGGAAGAGGTGAAGATCGATCTCAAGAACGCGGTCATCGTACAGAAAACGAGACTCCTGAAAGGTCTGGCGGAGGATCTCAAAAGACATCTGGACTTGATCGGCGACACCGACGTGCCCATCGTGAACAAGGCTCCCGAAGGCAAGTACGCCTTCCTTCTGGGGGAAGCGCCCGCAAACGCTTCCAAAAAGTTCCAGCCGGAGGAGGGAAGGTTTCTTGTCACGGAGAAAGCCGCCTATTTCTACGGGGACACCTTCCGCGATCAGGGAACAAGACACGCCGTCTATACGTTTCTGGAGGATTCTCTTGGGGTGAGATGGCCCGGCGGAAAAGCGATCGTGCTGACCAAACGCGGTCCGCTTTCCGTAAGCAAACTGGAAGGCAAATTCGTGCCCGTTCTGGATCTGCGGGGCATCCGGGGACAGGGCGTCTGGTCCGGCCGCATGAAGATGGGTTCCCACAATCCGCCTCAGTACGGACACGCCTTCACCAAGTGGTGGAAGCGGTTCGGCAAGGATCATCCCGACTATTTCGCCCTCAACTACGGGAAACGCCGTCCCACCCGGCTGGGAGCAAGGGAAGCGGATGTGGCGCAGGTTCTGGGCCCCTCCGCCGGAGAGGCCATCGCGCTGTGCGTAAGCAATGAAAAGGTGTGGGACCAGATCATCGAGGACTGGAAAGCAAAAGGGATGCCCGAATACATCAACCTGTGCGAAAACGACGCACCCGACCAGCTCTCCTGCCACTGCGAAAACTGCATGAAGCTGGACGTGCTCAACGAGGCCCAGAAGAAGGACTGGCTCCATGCCCTTGCGGACCGGTATATCTATTTTGCCAAAGGCGTGCTGGCAAAGGCGCAGAAATACCGGAAGGACGTGAAGGTCTCCATGTACGCCTACAACGCTTCTCAGGACGCCCCCAGGAGGGAGAAACTCCCCGACGAGATCGTCATAGGGATCGTGCCCACCAACTTCACCATGCCCTCTCTGGAAGCGTATGTAGCCTCCTGGAAGAAAATGGGGCTCAAGCACTTCTTCTACCGCCCCAACCGGCACCACTACTATGCCATGTTCTCCCTGCCCGCGGGCTTCCACAAGCACTTCTTCGACGTGGCGAAATTCATGATCCTTCAAGGCTCCATCGGCTTCGATTACGATGCCCCCGAAACGGTCAACCCCAGCGTGCAGCTTTCCGACTATCTCATCGCGAAACTCATGCAGGACCCCGCCGTCTCCTATGAAGACGCCATGAAGCACTATCTTTCCGCTTACGGGCCCGCCGCAAAGGATGTGGAAAACTACTTCGAATACTGG
>JAGAEF010000114.1 GCA_017613255.1 Lentisphaeria bacterium | reverse complement strand
GCAGGGGGCTGAGTTTCGCCATGAATACCTTCAACAGGCTCGATCTTGCAGCCGAAGAGGAGGAAGAAGAGTCCGGTGAAGCGGAAAAAAAGGTTTCGGAGGAAAAGGAAAAGCAATCGGAACAAATCTGTATTCAATAACTACAAACGGAGGTGTGAACTTGAAAAAGTACGAAGCAGTATTCATCCTCGACATGAGAAAGGTCGAAGATGAGGGGAAGGCTTTCTCTGAAGAATTCGCCAAGAACATTCAGAGCTGGGGCGGAAACGTGAATGAGGCCGTGAACATGGGACGCAGACAGTTCGCCCGTGAGATCAACAAGCGCAAAGCGGGGATCTACTGGGACTACTATTTCGAACTGGATCCCGCCAAGACCAAAGAGATCCGGGAAAAGTACCGGCTGGATGAGCGCGTTGTCCGGGAAATGGTCATCGTGGACGAGCGGCCTGCCGAAGTGCGTTCCACGCTGGCAGCTCCCGCCGAGGCGGTCGCCGAATAAGCGATGCTCCGGAAGGATCAAAAGAACAGACAAAGAAGTTGGAGAGGTGGAATATGGCATCACTGAACAAGGTTTTGCTGATGGGAAATCTCACACGCAATCCGGAGATCCGCTATACGCCGTCCGGAAGCGCCGTGTGTGAATTCGGGATTGCCGTCAACCGCAGGTTCGTCCAGGCAAACGGTGCGGAAAAAGATGAAACATGCTTCATCGACATCGTTGTGTGGGGCAAGCAGGCGGAAAGCACGTCCCGCTACCTCCAGAAGGGTTCGTCCGTGTTCATCGAGGGGAGACTGGTGTATGACCAGTGGGAGGAAAAGGAGACCCAGAAGAAGCGTTCCCGGCTGCGGGTAAACGCCGAACGGGTCCAGTTCCTCGACCGCAGGGAGGATTCCCGCGGTGCGTCCGCCGGCGAATATCCCGATTCCGCTGCCCCTCAGGGGAATTCTTACCAGCAGAACCGGAACGGAGGAGGACGGCAGGATCGCTCTTTCCGTCAGCCTCAGGGCCGTCCCAACGCCCCCGCAGGGGGAAACGGCGGTCAGCCCCAGTACGACGAGCCCCCCGCCATGCCCTCCGACGACGCACAGTATGTGCCCGTGGACGGCGTGGAGGACGACATTCCCTTCTGACGGAAGATCCTTACCGGAAAAAACGAAAAACAAGAAAAAACCAAGGAGAAAATCATGGCTATGCCCAATAAGAAACGCCGGATGAAAAGACGCATTTCCAAGCCCAAAAGCTGCAGAATGTGCGAAAACAAGATCAACTACATCGATTTCAAGGACGCGGACTTTCTGAAAAAGTTCCAGACGGAGAAGGGAAGGATCCTCCCCCGCCGCATCACCGGCACCTGCCTGAAGCACCAGAAGATGCTCAGCATCGCGGTCAAGCGCGCCCGCATCATCAGCGTTGTTCTCTAACATCTTTTCATGAAAGGATATGAAAATGGCGAAAAAATTGATCCTTCTTCAGGATGTTGAAGATCTCGGACTTGCCGGCGAAGAAGTGAACGTTTCCCCCGGTTACGCAAGAAACTTCCTGATTCCCAAGAAACTGGCGGCCCCTGCCTCCGCGACGGCTCTCAAGCAGATCGCGGCGCGCAAGGAGAAGATCGAAGCGGAACGCAAGGCTGCTCTGGAAGCGGCCCAGGTGCTTGCCGCCAAGATCGCGGAAGCGGCTGTGACCATCAACATGCAGGCCTCCGACGACGGACACCTTTTCGGCTCCGTCACCAACAGGGCCATCGCCGAAGCCTATGCCGCCATCGGGATTGCCTTCGATCACCAGAGAATCCGTCTGGAAAGCCCCATCCGGGCCACCGGCGAATATGCAGTGAACATCAAACTGCACCAGTCCGTCATGGCTACGGGCAAGGTGATCATCGGCAGGATCTGATGAGTCTTACCGACGCCACGCTGCCGGAATCCGGCCCGGACGGGGCCGGTGATCCGGTCCCCGCGCGAAACGGTATTTTCAGCGGGGAAAGTGAGGAGAACGGGAGGGAAAATTTCTCCCGTTCTCCTTCGTCGTCCCTTGCCGATCCGGATACGGAGAGAGCGGTCATCGCCTCTCTGATGCTGGATCCTTCCGCACTGCCTGCGGCCGCCACCATTCTGGGCGGTCTCGTAAGCAGCGGTGCTCCATCCGGCCCGAAGAAGGGGAAGGTCCCCACGGACGTGGACTCCCAGAACCGGGCGAATTTCGCGAGAATCGCGGAATGCATCTTCTACGACCGCAAATACGCGGCCATCTACGCTGCCATCCTGGAAATGAACGAGAAGAATATCGGCGTGGATATTCTTTCTCTGAGCGACAAGCTGGAACGCAGCGGGAAACTTGCCGCCATAGGCGGACAGGAATTTCTTATCGAGGTGCAGAACTCCATTGCCAGCACGGCCAATATCGAGGCGTGGTGCCGGATCCTGCGGGATTACGCCATGCTCCGGGAGCTTCTGCGTACCTGTTCCTCCGTGTTCGAAATGTGCCGGAATCCTGAAAACAAGGATGTGAAGGACCTCCTCGACACGGTGGAAGGCGAATTTTACAACGTGAGGAACCGCTTCGTCCAGCCGGAGATCAAGGAACTGCGGTTCATCGCGGACGAGACGCTTGCCCAGCTCTTAAGCGTCATCGACGGGAAACTCAAACCCGGGCTTCCCACGGAATATCCCGATCTGGACCGTCTGCTGGGGGGCGGAATGAAGCCGGGAGAAATGATCGTTCTTGCCGCCCGGCCTTCCATAGGGAAGACCGCCATGGCGCTGAACATCATCCGGAACATCATCATGAAAGATACCGGAACGGGCAGACGCAATGTGGCGTTCTTCAGTCTGGAAATGAGCGCGCTGCAGGTGACCCAGCGGCTTTTGTGCACGGAAGCGCAGGTGCCGCTCTCCTCCATCATGAACGGCAGCATCCGGCCCGGGGATGCCCAGAGACTTACCGGAGCCATCACGGAACTCAAGAAGGCCAGTCTTTTCATCGACCCCACGGCGGGACTTTCCGTTTTCGAACTGCGGGCCAAGGCAAGGAAACTGCATTCGATGAAAAAACTGGATCTCATAGCCATAGACTACCTGCAGCTGATGCGGTCCGGGGACGCGGCAAGCTCCCGGGAGAGCCGTCAGGTGGAAGTGGCCGCCATTTCCGGCGGGATCAAGAAACTGGCGAAGGATCTCAATATCCCCATCCTCGTGCTGGCCCAGCTGAACCGGGAAGGGGAAAAGAACGCCGCCGGAGCCAAGGAGCCCAGAGAACCTCAGCATAAACTCAGCAATCTGCGGGAATCCGGCGCCATCGAGCAGGATGCGGACGTGGTGATCTTCCTGGACCGCAAGCGGGATGAAGCCAAGGACCTTACCGCGGAACAGAGCTTTGCGGGCGTTCCGGCAAAACTCATCGTGGAAAAGAACCGAAACGGGCAGACCGGGATCGTGCCTTTGAAATTCCGGCCCGGCCTGATGGAATTCGTCAATTCGGAACACGTTTACGAGCGTTCCGAGGCGACCCCCGGACAGAAGAAGAACTAACCGTAACTCATCATAGGAACCGACAGGCAGTTTTAGAACCCCAAGGAAAACATGCGATGAAAATGTGGAAAAAGATGATCGAAGGGTACAGTCGGAAAACCGCGGGCCTTTCCGCCGCGCTGGTTGCTGCGGCGCTGATTTGTCCTCTGCTTCCCCTGCGGGGGCAGGAGATCTCTTCCGTCAAGTTCGTGCAGCCTTCCGCGGCATACAAGTTCGACGAGGACGTGCTCAAATACAATATCTCCAGCCGCAAAGGGGGCGTGTACAGCGAGAAAACCCTGAACGACGACCTCAAGCGGCTGTATGCGCTGGGCATGTTCAGCGATGTTTCCACGGAAACGGAAAAGGACGAGGACGGCAAGATCAAGATCATTTTCCGCATCATGCCCCAGAGCGTGGTGGAGGACATCCTTTTCAAGGGGAACAAGGCTTACGATACGAAATTCCTGACGGAGAAACTGAGCATCATCCCCGGCCAGCCGCTGAATGCCCTTGCCCTGCAGAAAAGCGCAAACGCCCTGCGGGAGTTCTACCGTTCCAAGGGGCTGAACGACGCCACGGTGACGGTGCGCACGGAAAACGCCGCCAACGGGAAGGTGAGAATCGTCTTCGACATTGCCGAGCGTCTCCGCTACCGGGTGGGCAACGTGACCTTCAAGGGCGCCAAGGTCTTCCCTCAGGATGAACTCCGGGACATTGTCCTGACCCGCAAATCCTTCCTGAGCCATCCCTGGTTCTCCTGGTTCTCCCTTGCCGGACTTTTCGACCGGGAGGTGCTGTCCAGAGACAAGATCCTCCTGCGGGAGGCGTATCTCCGGAAGGGGTATCTGGATTTCCGCGTGAAGGATATCCATATCGGGGAGGAAAAAGATCATCCGGAGATCGTGCACATCGAGTTCGACGTGGAGGAGGGCGAACCCTACAAGGTGGGGAAGGTTTCCGTAAGCGGAGCCAAGCAGTTCAAAGAACAGGAGCTCCTTGCCCTGTTCGGCATGAAAAGCGGAATAACCTACAGTTCCGACACGGAAAAGGCGGACCTGCGGAAACTGGAGAACAAGTATTACCGCATGGGGTACGCCGATCTGGTCCTGCACCCCCGTTTGTACCCCAATTATCTCAAGCACACGGTGGATGTGGAGTACCAGATTCAGGAAGGCCCTCTCTACCGGATCCACAAGATCTTCATTTCCGGAAACCGGTACACCAAGGACCATGTGATCCGCCGGGAGCTTCCCATGGCGCCGGATGATCCCGTGGACAACAATCTGGTGAAGACCGCCAAAAGCCGCATCATGGGAATGGGGCTTTTCGAAAAGGTGGAGGCCGTGGCCATCAAGTCCGACGAAGGGGAGCTGGATACGAAGGATATCGACATCGAGGTGAAGGAGAAAAAGTTCATCGACGCCAAGATCGGCGGGGCGTGGTCGGATTCCGACAGCCTGGCCGGGATGATCGAAATCAGCCACACCAACGTGGATATTCTGGATCCCTGGAACTATTTCACAGGCGGCGGGCAGAAGCTGCGCATCATGGGAGTGGCGGGCATCGACCGCTACGGATTCGAAGTGGATTTCACCGAGCCGTGGCTTTTCGGCATCCCCCTGAGACTGGACGTTTCCGGTTATCTGCGCAATATCGTCTATGACGACTGGGAAGATGAGCGTCTGGGCTTTTCCGTTACGCTCACCAAGCGGATCTTCGACGATTTCACCGCCATTGCCGCCGGATACACTTTCGAACACATCCGGATCCACGGTATGGACGGCGGCCTTTCCGAAAAGTTCACCAAATGGAAGGGCGGGGACTTCGCCGGAAGAATGCACATCTCCCTTACCAGAGATACCCGGGACAGCGCGCTGGATCCCCGCAGAGGCTATTTCGTCAGCGGACTTGTCCAGTTCACCTCTCAGGCCTTCGGCGGCAAGCATGATTACATCCGGCTGGAAGCCAGGGCATCCTATCACTACTCCTTCTTCCACGATTTTCTGGTGTTTTCTCTGGGCGGCAAGATCGGGACGATCTGCACCTTCAACGGGGATGACGTGCCCCTTTACGACCGGTATTTTCTGGGCGGCGGCGATTCCGTCCGGGGCTTCCCCTTCCGGTCCATCGGGCCCGTGGATGAGAACAAGGACAACTACGGCGGGCAGTCCATGTACATCCTGACCGCGGAAATTTCCCATCCCATCTACAAGAATTATCTGCGGGGCGCGGCCTTCATGGATATGGGCGGCGCCGGGGCGAGTTCCTTCGGTTTCGGCAAACCCAACATCGGCGTGGGGTACGGTCTGCGGATCAAACTGCCCAATCTGGCGACCCCCATCAAGCTGGATCTGGCGTACCCCGTTCTCAATCAGCAGAAGGGCGTGAAAAATACGCTCCGCTTCCACTTCAACATCGGAGCGTCCTTCAGTCCTCCGCTGTAAAAGCTCCGGAAGAGTGCTCGGTCCCGTCAGACGGCGGGACCTGTTTTTTTCAGTATACGAACAAAAAAGGTCATTATGCAGATCATGGATTTCTTCTTTCACGGCTTGAGCAATTCTCAGCTCATCGTCCTCATTTTTTCCGCTCTTCTCATCGGGATCAACAAGACGGGGATGCCGGGGCTGGGACTTCTCCCCGTGGTGATGCTGGCCCTCTGGTTCGACAGCCGGATCTCCCCGGGCCTTCAGCTGGTGATGCTGGCCATGACGGACATCGTGGCGGTGATCTATTACCGGCACAAGGCCAACTGGAAACTTCTCGTCCGTCTCATTCCTTCCGCGCTCTGCGGAATCGCGGCGGGCTGGGCGATTCTGCGTTTCATCATCGACAAGACGCCCCGTTCCTCCTATGTGATGAATCTCACCATCGGGCTCATCGTGATTTTTTTGTGCATTTTCAGCGTGGTGAAGGATCTTGTCTGGAAGGACAAGGATACGGTTCCCAAGCACTGGGCATTCGCCGTTGCCTGCGGACTTTTCGCCGGGATCACCACCCAGCTTGCCAATGCGGCGGGCCCCATCATGGCGATCTATCTACTGGCCATGCGGTTCGACAAGAAGGAGTACATGGGGACGGCGGCGTGGTACTTCATGATCCTCAACTGGATCAAGCTGCCCATTTTCTGGAGCGAGGGACGCATCACAAAAGCCTCCTTCCTTGCGGATCTGGGCATGATCCCCTTCCTGCTTCTGGGCGCATTCCTGGGGATCGTGCTTTTGAGGAAACTCCCGCAGAAAGTCTTCGAAAAGACGGTTCTCTTCCTTTCCGCGCTTGCGGCGATCAAACTGCTCATCCCGTGAGGGGAGGGGTCATGGGGCTCCCCGCCCCAACCCCCGGGAAGGGTCCATCGGACCCTTCACCCTCGGGGAAATTGAGGCTACGCAATTTCCCGCTGGGAGGAGCAGAGCGAAAAAACACAGCCCGCGCGTCCAGCCGGGGCATTTTCGGTAATGGGCAAAAACACTTCTCACGTTTCCAGCCTGGAGGGTTTCGGGGGAGAGACAAGCGCGCCTCGCCTGGCATCCGATCCGGCGTTGGGATGCCATGTGGGTCATTCGCAGCCGAACCGATGGGACGTTGTAGTTCCGGGCAGTACTCAGCCGATCTGACGTTGTCGTTCCGGGCGGCACAGTATTCATCGTTTTCATAGTATTCCCGTTTTCCCCAGCCCGGGCCGGAAACGTGAGAAGTGTTTTTTCGCTCTGCGTTCCCTCTTGAGACTTTCCACAAAAAAACGCCGATCCCGTTTCCGGAACCGGCGTTTTGCAGAAAGCAAATTCAGCGCTTACTTTCTCTTCAGAATGATTTTCAGACCTTTTTCCTTGTACTTGTCGCCTCTCCATTCGAATTCCAGCTGATCGTTGCCCTTGATCTCCAGCCGGACGGAAGGATGATTTTCCCGGTGCAGAACGATATACTTTTCCTCCGCTTTCCAGGAACTGGACCGTTTTTCCTTCCCTTCGATAAGGGTCGTTACGGTTCCGTCTTCGGCAAAGATCATGACAACCGGAGCTTCTTTCAGCGTGCCGTCTTCATGTTTTCCGTACATCTGCCATTCGCCGGGAAGGCACTTTGCGGGAGCTTCCCAGATTTGGGGAGAAGTACGCACTGCCGTGCAGGTTTTCTCCTCCTTCGTGCAGCAGCCGGACAGCACGGCGCAGAGAACGAACACGGCGGCAAGGGACATTGCGGGATTCAGGACTTTTTTCATATTTTTCCTCCTTTTTGGGTTTGTTTTCGTAAAATTCCTTTTCGATCTCATGCAGGGACGATGAGCCCGTCCTTCAGGGCAAGACGCACGCCGCAGGGGGCGCTCAGCTCCCCGAGAAGCTGGAAGATCTCCTGCGCCTCGGCTCCGGAAGCGCGTTCCGGAAGGCCGTTCATATCGTCCTTGCGGTCGAAGTTGAGATAGACGGGCAGAAGCTCCCATTTGACCAGTTTCCCGTTTTCGAAATAGAGTTTGGGCAGGACCGTCTGATAATTCTTCTTGTTGCAGTGCAGCCCGACCTTGTTGCCCCGGGAACGGGCCCAGAGACCTTCCTGCGCGGTGCTGTTGATGTCTATTCCGAACTTTTCCATGAAGTCGGCGGGCAGAAACTCCACTTTCAGCCCCTGATAGATGAAGTCGCCCAGAGAGTAGAAGATGGGGGCGTTCTTGTAGATCTCCATGGGGCGCAGCCGGTGACAGCCGCCGCCGAAGACCGCGGAAACGCCCGCGTCGATGCAGGCATGGACGAATTCCTTGAGATAATCGGGGGGATTTTCCTCCCGAAGAAAGTCGTCATCGTGGCAGTGGACCAGCAGGAACACGTAATCGCATTCCGCCTTTGCCTTGATGATGCCCTCCAGAATGCGTTTTTTGTCTCCGGCGTGGCAGGTGGAGGTGGGAACATCGCTCTTGGTGGTGAATTTCTGCGTTCCCATGAAGAAGTATCCTTCCGGATCGGGGGTGAGAAATCCGGTGGCGATAAGACGCTCTCTCGCATTGTTGATCCCGATGCTTTTGGCGATCGTTTTCAGACATTCCGCCTGCTCCTGGGTGACTTTGAAAAGGGAGTCGTGGCGAAGGAAATTCACCCCGGGCCTGGCCTTGAGGAATCTGGTGGCCTGACCCGCCTTGGAGGCGATCTGGGAAGTGCAGTCCACGGCAAAGACGGCGACTTTTCCGCCGTTGACGTTCAGTATGGCGGGCTTTCCGGCCTCCTCCAGACTTCTTCCGGTTCCGGAGTGGGCGACTTTATAGCTGTCCAGAGTTTCGATGGTGGAAAGCAGCCCTTCGTGGCAGTAATCCATTACATGGTTGTTGGCCGTGCCGAAATAGTTGAATCCGTAGCGGAAAAGTTCTTCCAGATATTTTTTCCGGGTGTTGAGCCAGGTCCCGCCGCTGTAGGCGTTGGGGGGGCAGTCGAAGTCGGAAAGGTTGGTTTCCAGATTGGTGAGCTTCACGTCGCAGCTTTGGATGAAGTCCGCCACCGAACCGATTTTGCCCGCATATTCTTCCGGGAACTTCGCCACGAAAAGGCTGTCCCCCGTTCCTGTTGCCGTAAGATTCATTTTTTTCTCCTGTTGCGAACCAAATTTTCAAAACTTTCCCGGACACTCTCCGCAGCTTCTCCCGGAGGAGGCGCAGGAGCACTCTTTTTCCCTTGCCAGAGACCCTGTCTTGTACGCCTGCAGGATCCTTGCGGGCTCCTTTTCCACGCATCCAAAGAGGACCGTTACTCCGGCGTCCTCCAGAAGCATTCTGGAGCAGTTGCCGATCCCTCCGCAGAAAAGCGTGGAAGCTTCCAAAGCTTTCAGCTGTCCGTCGAGGGACTTTTCAACGGGGGAAAAGGCTTTCTCCCTTCCGTTTTCGTCCAGAAGGAGAAGAAACGCGCTTTTTCCCAGCGTAGGCGAAAGCGTTTTCGTTTCCCCCACGGCAAAGGCATAGAGTTTCATTTTTTCCCTCCTGCTTTCCGCTATAAAAATACTCTCTCTTTTGCATTTTTCAAGCTGCGGGACTCTTCCGAAGCAAAAAAGTGCCGCGAAAACTTGCATTTTTGCTCCGGGAAGAATATATTATTGCCGTGAACGGCAGAGAATCAACTTGCAGTGATCGGCAATGACCCAATTTGCCGTGAACGGCAGAGAGTCAGGCAGACAAACCGAACCGGAGGAGTTCCCATGAAACAAATCTTTTTCGTTCTTTCGTCCATCGTCCTTTTCACCCTTTCCGGAGCGGATCTTGTCCGTGACGGCAAGGCGCAGGGGTGCATCGTTCTGGAGAAAAACGCGCCTCCGCCCGTGGTGCTGGCTTCTTCGGAGATCGCTTCCTATGTGAAAAAGATCACCGGGACCGATTTTCCCGTCGTGGAAAAACCTTCCGGAGGGGAAAAGTACGTCATCCGATTTCAGGTGAAGGAGGACTCATCTCTGGGGAAGGAAGGTTACCGGATCACGGGAAAAGATAACGCTCTTCTCATTTCCGGAAGCACGCCCCGGGGCGTGCTCTATGGAGCGTGCGCCTTCATCGAAGAGTTTTTCGGCGTCCGCTGGCTGGCCCCGGGGGAACTCTATGAATATGTTCCTTCCATGAAGCGTCTTACCGTCCCGGATTCCATTGCGAGGGAGGCCAGACCGGTCTTTTCCGTGCGGGGCGCGGGTTTCGTGGGATGCAACTGGAATTCCGACGTGAAGGAGTCATGGAAATACCTTATCCGCAACCGCTGGCAGGTGCACGGCAACTACCGTCTGCGGGAGAAAAGATTCTGCCGGGGATTTGCCGCCGATTACGACGCCTTCGATGCGGTCTATTCCGGCGGCGGCCACTGCCTTCTCACTCTCGTGCCCGACAAACTTTTCGACGCCCATCCGGAGTATTTCGCTCTCGTGAAGGGCAAAAGGATCCGCCAGACCGACAAGGGAAGACACATTTCCCAGCCCTGCACCAGCAATCCCGAGGTCATCGCTCTTGCAATCAAGGGCGTTACGGAGTATTTCGACAAGTCCCCCAAAGGGAGCACCTATCTCATCGGCAACAACGACGTGCAGACCTGGTGCGAGTGCGAAAACTGTCAGGCGCAGGACACCCCCGAGGAGAAGAAAAAGGGCTACGTTTCCACAAGATTTTTCAAGTTCATCAACGCCGTGGCCGAGGGCGTGCATAAGAAACACCCCGATGCGAAAATTCAGGCGTGGGGGTATCAGAACTACCGTTTCGCGCCCAAGGGAGTGAAGCCGGATCCCACGCTGCGCATCAATCTGTGCGACCATCAGAGATGTTACCGGCACAGTCTGCTGGATACCTCCTGCAAACAGAACGACATGTTCCGGGATATGTTCCTCAGCTGGCGGGCTTACTCCCTTCCTGTGACGGAACGGGGGTATCAGGAGGTGCTTCTGGGAGGCGGCTACTTCTATTTGCCCATCGAGTACGTCATTGCCGACGACCTGCGCTACTTCCAAAAGATCGGCGTGGACGGGTACGAGTACCTCACCACTCCCCCCGACGGGACCTACGGAAAACGGTATACGCCTCAGTCCATGGACGAGCGCAGGAACGCCATGTACTGCCTGTGGCCCAGCCTCTACATCTGCGGAAAGATGTTCTGGGATACCACGCTGGATCCGGAAAAGATCTGGGAGGACGCCGGAAAGCACTTCTACGGCAAGGCATGGAGCGCCATGAAGGAGTACCGGGATCTCCTGCGGAAAGTCTACACGGAGACGGCGGGCCACATCATCTACAGCAATCCCCCCGTGGACGTGGGAAGGTGCCTGCAGAAGCCCGGCGTGGAAAAGAAACTTCTTGCCCTGCTGGACAAGGCGGAAAAACTTGCCGCGGAAGATCCGGATCCCAAGGTGGCCAAACGTCTGGCGCTGGAGAAGAAATATTTTCTGGAGACTTGGATCAAGAACGCGCGGGAGTTCGAAAAGACCCTCTCCCGGACCAGTTTTGGCGTGAAGACTTCCGAAAAGATCGTCATCGACGGAACAACGGAAGAAAAAAGCTGGGGAAAAGCCCAGTACATTGCCGGATTCTCCCGGAAGGTGGAGCCTCCCGCCTATCCCGCGGATCTCTTCATGAAGGTCCTGTATGACAAGGAATTCCTGTATCTTGCCTTGAGCGGGACCTCCCCGGTCCCCGGAGAAAAATGGTTCCTGCGCTTCCCCGATCACGGCAACTTGAGCGCCCCCGCGAAGGAGTTCGATCTGGACGGGGAGACCCCCTTCGAAAAGAGCCGGAAGGAGTTCAACGGGGAGGTCTGTTACGAGATCCGGCTTCCCCGGAGCCTTGCGAATCTTTCCGAAAATGCCGCCACTTTCCTTGTGAACGGGAAAAGAGTCCAGTCCGGCCAGATCTGCGCCGAACTTTATCAGAAGCCTTTCGGAAGCGTGACGCTGGGCAGGGAAGGGCTGGCCAACGGACTTTTCGCGGATGTGGAAAAGGTGAAAAAGACCCGCAAGAACGTTCGTTCGGAATTCTTCCCCAAAAAGTGGGGGCTGGCGGGTTCGTCGGGCTCCTTCGGGAACGGAGTCCTTACCCTTAACGGCGTGATCTACCAGTATATGAACGTCAACGGCGGGGAAAAGGGCGGAATACTCAACGTGGACGCGGTCTGCGCTCCCGCAGGGAAGGGGAAGGGCGCCAGCATCCGTCCCTATTTGAGTCTCTGCGTCCGCAGACCCGGAGACAGGGGCGGATTCCGGCACGAGATCAAGAAATATGGAAAGAAGACCGCCGTTCCCGGAAGAAAAGTCTGTCACTTTTCCTTTGCTCTCGCTCCTTATGAAAACGGGTATTTCTATCTGGAGGGGACCAATGCGGCTCTGGAAAGCGTGACGGCCTCCTTCGAAGACAAGGAATAGCTGCCAGCGAAAACGGAGAAGAACCATGTTCATGGAGATGCTTTTCGACGACCCTCCGCGGTTTTTCATGGTGCTGCTTGTGGTCGTCTTTTCCGTCTGCCTCCACGAGTTTTTTCACGCCTGGACGGCGGTGTCGGAAGGGGACGAATCGCTGCGGGATCACTTGACGCTCAATCCGCTGAAGCAGATGGGGGTCATGTCCATCATCATGTTCCTTTTTCTGGGGATCGCCTGGGGGAGCGTTCCTGTGAGGAAGGAACTTTTGCGCAGCAGGAAAAGCGAGCTGAAGGTGGCCGCATCGGGGCCCTTTGCCAATCTTCTTTTGCTTCTCGTTTCCCTTTTCTTTTTCGTTCTTCTTCTCAAGTGGGCGGGGGAAACCCCTCCGGAAAGCGCCCGGGGCGTCGCCCGGACCAGAACCCTTCTCTTTTTCGTTCTGACCATGGGCGTCTACAATTTCGTGCTGTTCGTCTTCAATCTCCTGCCCGTTCCCGGACTGGACGGCTGGCACATCCTCCAGTACTTCTTCCCCGGGAAACTGGAGATCCGTTCCGAATGGGTGAAGGGGATCATGGCGGGAATGATCCTGGGAGCATTTTTCCTTGTTCCCTACTTGTTCCAGGCCGGGTATTTCGTCATGCTCAAGCCTGCGGCGATGCTTTTGAAATAGGGTGAATTCAGTTATGGCTGAGGAAAACGCTTCGGAAAAGATCTGGTCGGTAAGCGAACTCAACGGCGTCGTCCGGGAGGTGCTGGAGGGCTCCTTTTCCTATTTCTGGGTCTCCGGAGAAGTGGGAAATCTCACCATCCACCGCAGCGGACACGTTTACATGACCCTCAAGGACGGTTCCTCCCAGATCCGGGCCGTGTTCTTTTCCGGAGCAAGGACCTGTCTGGAAATGAACTTGGAGGAGGGCATGCAGGTGGAAGCCTACGGGCGGCTTTCCGTCTATATGGCCCGGGGGGAGTACCAGCTTGCCGTCCGCTCTCTGCGCAGCGTGGGCGTGGGGGATTTGCAGAAGGCCTTCGAAGAGCTCAAAAAACGTCTTGCCGCGGAAGGATTGTTCGATCCCGCCCGGAAAAAAGCGCTGCCGTTCCTGCCCGCAAGGATCGGGCTGGTCACCTCTTCCGACGGAGCCGCTCTGCACGATTTCCTGAAGATCTCGCTGAACCGTTTCCCCTCCCTTGCCATCCGGATCTACCCCGCCATGGTGCAGGGCAAGGGGGCGGAAAAGACCCTTGCCGCGGGAGTGGAGTTTTTCAACAGCAGGATCGGACACCCTGACGAAGTGGATGTGATCGTGGTGACCAGGGGAGGGGGCAGTCTGGAGGACCTGTGGCCCTTCAACGAGGAGGTCCTTGCCCGAGCCATTGCCGCGAGCACGATCCCCGTGGTCAGCGCGGTGGGACACGAGATCGACTTCACCATCGCCGATTTCGCCGCAGACTGCCGGGCTCCCACGCCTTCCGGGGCGGCGGAGCTTCTTGTGCCGGAGATGGCGGGCCTTCTGGAAAATATCGAAAACCTGCGCCGGCGCGCCCTCAATGCCGTTACTCTCCTCTTCCAGCAGTCCAAAAGCCGACTGGAGTCCCTCCTTGCCTCTCCCGCGCTGGAGGAGCCCGCCTATTTCGTCATGGAAAAACGCCGCTATGTGGACGAACTGGAAAAGCGTGCCTTCCAGCTTCTGGAACGGGAAGCCGAGCAGGGGGCGACCCGTCTGGAGCACGAGAAGGAGAAACTGGAGGCCCTCAGCCCTTACAGTGTGCTGAAAAGAGGGTACGCCCTCCTTACCGACGGAAAGGGGCATCCGGTGACATCCGCGGAAAAGACCCGTCCCGGCGAACTTCTTTCCGCCCGCCTTGCGCAGGGGACTCTTTCCCTTCAGGTGCTGGAGGGCGACGGGACGCTTCCCCCCCTGTCCGGCAGGAGGAGCGGCAAAAAGGCCAAAGACCCGGAGAAAGAGAAAAAGAGCGAAGACTCCGGCGATCTCCTGCCCCTCTTCCCGTCCGGGGAAGAGGCCTGAAAGGCAGTCTTCTTTTTTGATCGAAGGAAAAGAGTTTTCTTCCTTCGGTCTGTCATCGGCTGTAACTTCATCTCCCGTATAACGCATTACGGGGGTATGGTTGGGGATATTGTCAAAGCTTGTTTGAAAATATAGATATTTATGCTGAATGATTTTGGGATCTATTAGAAAAAATATTGGTTTTTTCTTATATTTTGCTTGATTTTTTCTTTTGATATGTTACATTACGGAGAAGGAGAAATGGGAGTTTTCCGGGATGCAGTACGCCATTGAGATCACGCGCAGAGCGCAAAAGCAGGCAATGAAGATACAGCAGCAGGACCGTGTCCGGATTTTTGCGGGGATCCGCAATCTTTCCGATTCGGAAACGTGGGGCGATGTGAGAAAACTGGTCAACCATGAATACGGTTACCGCCTGCGTGTCGGGAGATACCGGGTACTGTTCAACGCAACTGCCGATCTGATGATCGAAGTGAACGAAATCACCGTGGAAGAGATAAGGAAGCGTGACGACAGGACGTATTGAAAGGAGAAGGAAATCATGGATGTTCAGATTATCAAGGAAAACGATGTTCCGGCATTTGCCGTGATCCCGTATGCGCAGTATGAGGAAATGCGGCGGAAGCTCGCCCTTGCGGAAAATTTGGATGCCAAAATCAGATTTCCCCTCGAAGTTGCCGAAATGAACGCCTTGAAGGGGTACAGCCTGATCAAGGCGTGGCGCATTTACCTCGACAAGACCCAGAAGGAGGTCGCCGAAGCCATGGGCATTACGCAGAGCGCGTTCTCCCAGATCGAAAAAAGTACCCGGAATCAGGGAGAAACCCTGCACCGTGTCGCCGCCGTGCTCGGTGTACGGCCGGAACAGCTTACTCTGGAGGATTGAGCCCCGTTTGAGTTCATTCCCTTTCCCTTGAAAAAAGCTCCTTTTCCCGCTATATTAATAGCGTGTTTTTCAAACGAAAAGGAATATCGAAATGGAAACGGCGTTTCTGCCCCAGTGGTTCGTCCCCGTTCTGCTTTCGGCGGTCGCTCTGGGGCTGTACAATGTGTGCATCAAGCACGCGGTCACGGAAAATTCCGTCATGGCGGTCCTTTTCCTTGCCACGCTTTCGGGAACGACTTTTTTTGTCACGCTTTCCGCCTGCACGGGGAACCTTGCCGCATCCTTCGTGTGCACGCTTCCCCAGTTCCTGTACGTGCTCCTCAAGTCGATCATCGTCTCCTCCAGCTGGATCCTGGGGTACTACGCCATACGGGAACTGCCCATATCCCTTTCCGCCCCCATACGGGCCAGCGCGCCGCTTTGGACCTTTATCGGCGGTCTGGCCCTTTACGGAGAGGTCCCTTCTCTTCTGCAGGCTTTCGCCATGCTCTTCATTTTTTCCGGCTGTTACTTTTGTTCCGTTCTGGGAAAACTGGAAGGATTTTCCCTGCGGCACAAGGGGATGCTTCTCATCATGGGGTGCACGCTTCTGGGGGCGGGCTCGGCCCTGTACGACAAATATCTCCTCAACACGCTCCGGATCCCCCGGGGGATGCTCCAGCTTTACTTCTCCATCGATCTCGTGTTCGTGCTGGGGCTGGCCTGCCTCATCCGGATGCTCTGCTTCAGAAAGGGACACGTTTTCCGCTGGAGATGGTCCGTGCCGCTTACCGGGATCCTGCTCATTGCGGCGGATTTCCTCTACTTTTACGCCGTGAGTATTCCCGAAACGCAGATTTCCATACTCTCCCTTGTGCGCAGAAGCAGCTGCGTCATCACCTTTGCCGTGGGCGCAAAGGTCTTCCGGGACAAATACGTGTGGAAAAAGGCGCTGGCGCTGGCGGGGATCCTTGCGGGGATCGTGCTTCTGGCGCTGGCGAAATAAAGTTTTTTCCGCTCCCGCCTGTTCATTGGGCAAGCACTTCCCTCTGCAGGGCAAAGATCTTGTCCAATCCCTTTTTCGCGTAGGAAAGCAGTTTTTCCAGATCGTCATGGGAGAAGGGCTGTTCCTCGGCGGTGCCCTGGATCTCCACGAATTTCCCCGACTCGGTCATGACGATGTTCATATCCACTTCCGCGGCGGAATCCTCTTCGTAGCAGAGGTCGAGGATGCACTCATTCTTCAGGATCCCCACGCTCACGGCCGCCACGTTTTCCCGCATGGGGATTTCCGGGAGAATGCCCTGGGCGACCATTTTCCGCAGAGCCAGAACGAGAGCTACGGAGGTCCCGGTGATGGAGGCGCATCTTGTGCCGCCGTTGGCGTCGATGACGTCGCAGTCGATGTGCAGCGTATTTGCTCCCAGCTTGGATAGATCGATGACGGAGCGGAAGGAGCGCCCGATCAGTCTCTGGATCTCCATGGTGCGTCCGCCCTGCTTGCCCTTGGAGGCCTCCCGCTGACAGCGCTGATGGGTGGAGGCGGGAAGAAGCCCGTATTCGCAGGTGACCCAGCCGCCGGGGACGTTCTGCGCCCGCATCCACGGGGGCACTCCCTGTTCCAGACTGACGGCGCAGATGACCCGCGTTCCGCCCTGATCGATGAGTACCGAGCCCGCGGGATGGGTGAGGAAATTTTTGGTGAGGGTGATGTTCCGCAGTTCGTCGTTCATGCGTCCGTCTTGTCTTGCCATGATCAGTTCCTTTTTTGGGTGTTTGTTTCTCCTATTTAGTTTAACCCTCCGCAAAAGAAAATCAAGGGAAAAATGGAAGAAAGGGGAAAAAGAGTGCGGATTTTTCCCGGGAAACGCGTTCCTGCGGATAAAGGAAATGTTCCTCCGGGGCACTTTTTCGTTTTTCCGCGTTGCATAACGGGATATGCGGCATTATATTACGCTTCCAGAAAGGAAAGGATCGGAAATGGACGGAACGAAAACGGAACAAATGAACCGCTGGGCGGAAGTGTTTCTCGAATACAGGGAACAGCTTCTGTCTCTGGCCCGGAGGAATCTCAATCCCGTGCTCGCCAGACGCGTCACGCCGGAAGATGTGGTGCAGGATACCTTGAGTTCCGCCTGTTCCAAAATCGACTTCTTCGAGAAATGCCCCGACATTCCCGTCTATTTCAAACTGCGCACCATTCTTTTTCAGACCATCACCTCTCTGGAGAGAAAACACCTTCAGGCGGAAAAACGGGATGCCTACAAGGATCTGGAAGTGACGGAAAACGAAGACGCCACACAGGCTCAGCTCAACTGGAACCAGTTCGCCGACACCATGACGGGCCCCATGACCAGAGTCGCCAGAATGGACCGGTACGCTCTTCTGAAGAAAGCTGTGGAGGAGCTCCCGGAGACCGATCGGCAGATCCTGGAAATGCGCCATTTCGACGGTCTGGGCAATCTGGAATGCGCCCGACTGCTCAAAATCGAGCCCAGGGCCGCCAGCATCCGGTACGTGCGCGCCCTTCAGCGCCTGCGGGAGAAACTTACTCAATTTACGGAGTTCCGCCCATGAGCGAAAATCTCTCCGTTGAAGAAATCGCCGCTCAGTTCCTCGAACGCCGGGACGCCGGGGAAACATTGGATACGGAGGAATTCATCGCCGCCTATCCGGAATACGCCGACGAACTGCGCGATCTGCTGGGGCTGATGGCGGATATGGATCGGGTTAAACCGGATCGGACACAGAAAATGACTCCGGCGGATTCGGCCCCGGCACGAACCAATCTTCCCGATTCCGATTACCGTCTGGTCCGCAAGCTGGGCAGCGGCGGCATGGGTGTTGTTTTCGAAGCCGTGCAGGTATCCTTGAACCGGAAAGTGGCGGTGAAACTGCTCGATTCCTCTCTTCTCCCCAGCGCCGAACAGCGGACGCAGTTCGAAAACGAAGCAAAAGTCATCGCCATGCTTCACCACCCCAACATCGTCAAGATCTACAGCGCGGGCTGCAGCGAGGAACGCTGTTACTACGCCATGGAACTTGTGGAAGGCAAAGGTCTGGATTCCTGCCGCTTTACCGATGTCCGGGAGCTGGCGAAGATCGCCCTTCAGGCGGCGCAGGCCCTTTCCTATGCCCACAAATGCGGCGTTCTCCACAGGGACATCAAGCCCGCCAACATGCTTCTGGACGCCGCGGGAGAGGTCCATATCAGCGATTTCGGGATCGCCTTCATCCTGAGCGGAAACGAACCGGTGGTGGAAAAGGAGGGCAGCAGGAGCGGCACTCTGCGCTACATGGCCCCGGAGCGGCTCTCCAAAGGCGTCAATACCTTCGCCACGGATCAGTACGCCTTCGGCGCCGCTTTCTGGGAACTGGCGGCGGGAAGACCTTTTCTGCAGGCGGATTCCCGGGAGGCGCTTGCCGGAAAGATCTGTTCGGGAGATGTGGAGCCCCTTTCCTGCGGGGAAGCGGAATTTGCCGCCATTCTCAACAAGTGCATCCGATTCCGGCCCGAAGACCGCTACAAAGGCATGGAGGAGGTCGCCGCGGATCTGCGGCGTTTCCTGAATCATGAGCCAGTGCGGGCCTTTTCCTCCTCGGTCCGGCACCGCTTCGTCCTGTGGTGCCGCAGGAAGCCCGCCGTGGCCGCCCTGACCTTCGCCGCATTGTTCTGCGCGGGAGCCTTCGTTTTCTCCCTTGCCCTGGGCTATGTGCGGACGAAACGGGCCCTGCGTCTTGCGGAAGAGAATGCCCTTGTGGCCGATTCGGCGCTTTCCCGGATCTTCCGGAGGGTGTCGGAACAGCCGCCCTCCCGGAAGAATACGGAACTGCTTACCGAGCTTCTTCCCTACTATCAGACCATTGTCCGTCAGCGAGGCACGCCGGGAGCGAAAATGGAAGAGGCCTGCGCGATCCTCGGCGAATGCGCCCTGCGGAGCGGCGATTACGTTTTGGCGGAAAAGGCGTTCCGCCGTCTGATGAAATACCATTCCGACGCCTATGGCCTGAACCGGCTTGCCGCCGTCCTGAAGAAACGCGGGCAGACCGAACAGGCCGACAAATTGTCCCGTCAGGTGGTCTCCAAGTTCGAGAACTCGCAGGATGAAAAAGACCGTTTCGAAGTCGTCCGCGCCCTGCTGGCCTTGTCCACGCGTCCGGACAGTCCGGAACGTTCCCTGGCGTTCCGCATCTTGGAATCCCTGCTGAAAGAAAAGCCGGACCATGCCGAATACCGTTTCCTGTATGCGGTCCTGCTCGGTGCCAATCCGAGACTGTTCCACTCGCTGCGGATCCCCGGGGTGGAACCCAATGCTGCGGTCTTGCTGTCCAGCCTGGCGGATGCGCACCCGGACAATCCCGAATACAGCCTCGCTCTGGTGGAGCTGATGCTCCGGCGGTTCCGGATGCGGCGGAACATGCGGGATTCGCGCGATTCCCTTGATGATGCGATCTTCATCTCCGAACGGATGCTCGGACGCTGGCCCAACGATCCTCAAATCGTTTCCGCGGCGGTCAAGCTTCATTCCCGTTATATCTCAAGCCTATTCCGGCGGGGCGGCGGGCCCAACGCGCTGAAAGGAAACGAACGTCTGCTCGGCATTCTGGAGATTTTGTCCCACAACCCCGAATATTCCGATGCGATCCGGGAAGAATTGATCCAGCTGCAGCTGAACCGGATCGCCATGATCCGCCGCCGCGGGGCGAAAAAAGAAGAAGAATCCTTGCGGCGGAAAATCGAAAATGAACTTCAGCATTACCGCGGTCCGAAGCTCGAAGATTTCCGTCGGCAGCTTGAGGAAAACGGCAAGGACAAATC
>JAGAEF010000012.1 GCA_017613255.1 Lentisphaeria bacterium | reverse complement strand
TCCGAACTTGCCAAACTTGCCGTGGTGCTGACCGTCGCAAGGGTGCTTTCTCTGGAAAAAGTCAACGTCAACAATCCATTGTGGCTTCTTGCCGTCCTTCTTCTCACGGGAGTCCCCTTCTACCTCATCTACAAGGAGCCGGATCTGGGAACCGGCCTGGTCATGCTTGCGGCGGTGGGGGCCATGATCTTTTCGGCGAAACTCAAGTGGAAATACATCCTTCTTCTCGCCGTTCTCATCCCCATGCTGGGCGCGGCGGGCTATTTTTCCATGAAGCAGTATCAGAGAGACCGGGTGAAGGTCTTCCTCAACCCGGAACACGATACGAAAAACCGGGGCTGGAGCCAGCTTCAGGCGGAGATCGCCGTGGGTCAGGGGGGCGTGACGGGCAAGGGATTCATGCAGGGGACCCACAACGCGCTGGGGTACTTGCCCCAGACCGTTTCCAATTCCGACTTCATTTTTCCTGTCATTGCCGAGGAAAAGGGGCTTGCAGGCGCCTATGTGCTTCTGGGGCTGTACATCATACTCATGTTCACCATTCTGCGCACGTCTCTCGTGGTGGAGGATGATTTCGGGAGATATTTGTGCATAGGTTCGGCAACGACGCTTTTCGTCCACTCCGCGGTGAATATAGGCATGTGCATCCGCCTTGCGCCCGTAACGGGTCTGCCCCTGCCGCTGGTCAGCTACGGGGGGACCTTCCTCATTGCCAGCATGTGTTATCTGGGACTTGTCCACAGCGTCTATATCCACAGCAGTAAAAAATCCATTTTCGATCTTTGAGAAGGAGGGCTTTTATGGAGGCCTTGCAGGAAGAATTGCTCCAATCGTTCAGGAACCGTTTTCAGAGAGCGCCGGAAGTTCTTTCCGCCGCGCCCGGGAGACTGGAAATTCTGGGGAACCACACGGACTACAACGAGGGATTCGTCCTAAGCGCAGCAACGGGACAAAAGACCTGTTTTGCCGCGGCGAAAGCCCCCGGGAGGATCTGCCGGGTGCTGGACTGCGTGCTGAAGGAGGAAAAGGAGATCGATCCGGACGATCCCAGCGGTCCGGTGAAGGGGGATTGGGCCAACTACCTCAAGGGGGCCGTTGCGGAACTTTCCAAACGGGGAGCAAAAGTGGGCGCCTTCGATATGACGCTGGCAAGTTCCGTTCCCCTTTCCGCAGGCATGAGCAGTTCCGCGGCGCTGGAAATGGCCTTCTGCTATGCGCTGAAGGAGCTCTATAATCTTTCCTTCACGCCGGGAGAATGGGCAAGGATCGGTCAGGGGGTGGAAAACAACTTCATGGGGCTGAAAACCGGACTTCTGGACCAGTTCAGCTCCCTGTACGGCAAAAAAGATTCCCTCATCCTCTGCGACTTCCGTTCCGTGGAGGTGCTGGAAACCGTGCCGATGGTCCCCGGATATCGGATCGTGGTGGTCAATACGCTTGTCAAGCACAATCTTGTGGAATCCGACTACAATCAGAGAAGGAAAAGCTGTGAAAACGCCTGCAATACGATCCGCTCTTTCCGGCCGGAGGTAAAAGCCCTGCGGGATGTTTCCTCTTCCATGCTGGAAAAATATAAAAGCGCTCTCCCCGTGACGGATTATCGCAGGGCGCTCCATGTGGTGGGGGAAAATGAGCGGGTGAAACAGGGCGTCGACCTCCTGAAAAAAGGCGATATGGAAGGCTTCGGAAAACTTCTTTTCGAAAGCCACGAAAGCTCCCGGAACCACTTCGAAAACAGCTGTCCGGAACTGGACGCCCTTGTGGAGATCGCAAAGACCCTGCCCGGCTGTGTCGGGGCGCGTCTTTCCGGCGGCGGATTCGGCGGGATCACCATTCATCTCGTGAAGGAGGAGAAGGTGGAAGAGTACTGCAAAAGGATCGGGACCGCCTACAGGATGATGACGGGAAAAGAGTGCAAATCGGTGATCTGCTCCATAGGAGACGGGGCGGAAAGCAAAAGAATATAGTTCTGGAAAAGGAGAAAAAAATGAGACCTGACTGCACCTGCGGAGGAAAAAGGCTCAAAGCCATCGTTTTCGGAGGAACCGGATACCTTGGAGGAGAGATCGTAAAACAACTTGCTGCCGACAACTACGACGTGACGGCCTGCTCCCGGGGGAAACGGCCCTCCGCCCATCCCGTGGAAGGGGCGAAATACATCACCGCGGACAAGAACGATGAAGGAGACATGCAGAAGATCTTTCAGGACCGCTACGATCTGGTCATCGACTCCGTCCCCTCCCTGAAGGCGCTTGGCGCAGTCGCAAAGTACGCAAAGGGACTCAAGCACTATCTGCACTGCAGTTCCGTAGCGCTCTACACCCCCCTCCCCTACATCCCCTGCGACGAAAAGGCTCCCTATGAGGGGAAACTCTTCCCCAACGGGTCGGAAAAGATCGACACCGACCGGGAGGCCATGCGTCTTTTCCACGAAAAAGGCTTCCCCGCCACGGTGATCCGGTCCGCCTACATCTGCTCCCCCGGATGCTATCCTCTGGACAATCTGGGCGACAGAAGGAAGGATTTCGTGCTGGATATCGCTTCCGGCGCGCCGCTGGACGTGGTGAACGACGGGCAGGCGCTCATCCAGCCCATCCATGTGCATGATCTTGCCTCCTCCTTCCTTCTTGCCGCGGAAAACCGCGGGAGGTCCGTGGGGGAGTGCTACAACATCGGGCAGGACAAGGCCGTTACTCTGGACAGATATTTTACCATCATGGGGCAGACCTTCGGCAAGGAGCTGGAACTCCGTCACCTCACGGTGGCCGAACTCAAGGCCAAATACGGGGACAAGGTGGACGAATTCTGGCTCCGGTTCCACGCCATGCACATGTGTTTCACCATGGCAAAGGCCGAGCGCGATCTGGGATACAAGCCCCATCTGACCACGGAAGAGGTCATCGAGAGCACCGTCCTGTGGGCCTACGGAGAGTGCATGAAAAAGTGATCCGTGCGCGATAAATGAAAGGAGGCGGCCATGTATTCTCTTCTCGATGACCTTACCCGTCCTTCCGCAGGGAGGACCTTTGCCTTTTCCGGAGAAAATCCGACGGGGGCCGTTTCCGGCGGAGCGCCGGATCACCCCACGGAAAAGAACGCACGCAAGGTCATAGCCCCCGGCGAAACGCTGGTCCTGATGGACGGCGACGGTCCCGGAGAGATCACCTCCTGGTGGCAGGGCGGCTATACGGGGAGCGACTGCATAGTCCGCGTCACCTATGATTTTCAGGCGTTTCCCTCCGTGGAGGCGCCTCTTTGCGCCTTTTTCGCCTATCCCTTCGACGGAGTGACTCTGGATCACACGGGAAAATTCCCGGTGCTCAATTCCCTGCCCGTGGTGGTGACCGCCTGCAAGGGGATGAACTGCTTCTGGAAAATGCCCTTCCGGAAACACTGCAGGATCACGCTGGAAAACCGGGGGAAAACGGAACGCGCCGCCTACTGGATGATCTCGGGAGAGTACAAGGCTCTCCCGGAAGATACGCTTTATTTTCACGCCTCCTACCGCTGGGCAAGACCCGTGGAGGAAGGACAGGTCTATTCCGTCATAGACAACATCCGGGGCAAAGGGCACTTTGTCGGCTGTGCGGCGGGCTTCGAAGTAATGGACAGTTCCTGCTGGTGCGAAGGGGAAGTAAAAATGTTCATCGACGGGGAAAACTTTTCTTCCCTGAACTTTACCGGAACGGAAGATTATTTCGGAGGATCCTACAGCTTCGGCATGGACAGCCCCCTGCGGCAGTATCGGGATTTCTCCACCCCCTTTGCCGGGCTCTTCTGCGTCTCCCGTCAGCAGAGCAAAAGGATCTACGCGCCCAACCGTTTCATGGCGTACCGCTGGCATCTGCCCGATCCGGTGCGGTTCGGGAAAAGTTTCCGCATGACCATGCAGAATTTCGGGATAAGGGACGGGAAAAAATACGGAAGAAAAGACGACATCGTCTCCACCGCTTACTGGTATCAGGATCTGCCCGGGGCGAAACTTGCCCCGCTTCCTCCGCAGGAGATCCTTTGCGGAAACGATCTTCCCTGAACGCGCTTTTCCGGGGACTTCCGGAAACGCGGATTTCCCGTTTCCGTCCGTTCCTGCCGTTTACCGTTTCTCCGGAATGACCTCCAGCCAGTAGTTGTCCGGGTCGGTCACGAAATAGATCCCCATGTCGGGATTTTCGTAGCAGATACAGCCCATTTTTTCATGCCGGGCATGGGCTTCTTCGTAGTCATCCACCCGGAATGCCAGATGGAATTCATCGTCGCCCAGATCGTAGGGCTCTTTCCTGTCTCGCAGCCAGGTGAGTTCCAGCTGGTGGGCGCTGCTGCCGTCCTCCAGATAGACGATGATGAAGCTCCCGTCCTTTGCGTTGATCCTGCGGACCTCCTTCATGTCGAAGGCGTCCGCATAGAATTTGAGGCTCTTTTCCAGATCGAGGACGTTGAAGTTGTTGTGGACCATTCGGAATTTCATTTGTCAAGCTCCTTTCTTTGCCTGCATCAATATATCACGCCGGACGCCGCAAAGCAAACACGCAAAAGAAAATCGGAATGAAATCGTTCTCCGGCGGAAACGCTACTTTTTTCCGTAGATCTCCACTTCCCGGATGTGACAGGAGGCATTGACGGAGTTGAACAGGACAAAGACTCTCACGAAACGCATCTCTTTGGCGGGGAAATCCTTCCCGAATCCCTCCTCCCGGGAGCGCACCGAATTCTTTCTTTCGTCATAGAGCATTTCCCATTTCTTCCCGTCCACGGAGGAGAGAACGTAAAACTGATAGTACCGCAAATCTCCGTGCCAGAAAAAGATCCGCACGCCGTCCGCTTTCCGGACCTCCCCCAGATCAATCTCCAGAAAATTTTTCTCCGACCAGCGGGATTCGAAAAAGGTTCCCTGCCGTTTCCCGTCCACCGCGTATTCCGGATTGCGCCCGGTGTAGGAGAAGACGGAACAGTGCAGGGCAAGATTCTCCCTTTTGCCGACGGACTTTTTCTCCTCTCCGGAACAAAGCACGCTTCCGGAAAGGAGCAAAGAAGCAAGCAAAAGAAGAAAAAAACGGACTTTTCCCCTCATTTGAGTCCTCCGCAGTCGATTTGCAGAATCCTTACGTCTCCGGGAGGAACCACTTCCTTTACGCGGTTGTTCCCGTCCGGGCGGAAGGTTTTGCCGCCGCGAAGCTCCCTGACGGAGGAGACGGCAAGGTTTTTCAAATCCACCACGACTTCCGCCTTCCTGCTTTCGTCCAGTTCCTGGGGGGTGAAGGAGGTCTTATGGACCCCTTCGTTGTTGAAGAGATAGACCCAGAGGCCGTCCTTGCGGATGTTGACGCCGTACTGGATGTGTCCCGTGACCTTCACGGGCAGAAGCTCGTCGGAAAGACGGCGGAAAAGGTAATCCATGAAGGGGAAGCGCAAATCCCTGCCCCAGACGCTGTAGAAGGCGTTGTGCATGGGTTCCTTCTGTTTGTGGATCATGTGGTCCACCGTGCAGAGAAGAACATGGCCTTTCCCGTATTTTTTCCGGATGAGAAGAGGTGCTCCGGAGGAATCCTTCAGCAGGACGTCGCCATTCAGCACACGCACCTTTTCGAACTCATGGGGTTTCCCCAGGGCAAAGGCCTCCTTCCCCGCCGCGTCCAGAACGGGGGAAGAAACCTCTTTCCACGTCCCGGAACATTCCGCTCCGGTAAAATCGCTCTTCAGGAATTTCCCCAGCTGTTTCACGTTGATGACCAGCGTCCCGCCCTTTTCCACATATTCTTTCAGCCGGGAAGCAAACTTTTCATCCGGATCGAACTTGCCGGAAAGGAAGAGCACGCGGTAATT
Organism: Lentisphaeria bacterium; assembly: GCA_017613255.1. Taxonomy (GTDB): domain Bacteria; phylum Verrucomicrobiota; class Lentisphaeria; order Victivallales; family UBA1829; genus RGIG5327. Next base: position 596 of record JAGAEF010000012.1, on the reverse strand, counting down.
TTTCAGTACATCCATCTTCACCGGGCCGGAGGGGGGAGAAGGCAAAATCACGTCGCAGATGTCCCCGTAGGGAGTTTCGCACATGCCCCAGTCCTGTCCGCCCAGACCGAATTTATAGGGGACGAAGGTGCGCAGGACCGCTTCGTTCATCATGTCGCCCCGCAGATTCGGATATCCCTGGGCAAAGGGGTTTGCCCCCACGATGGGGCTTACCCCGTGGTCCCACTGCATCCCTATGGCAATGGGGGCGTAGCTCACGCCCCGGTCGGGATTTCTGCTGACGAAATCGAACCACTCCTTCATCACCTCCCCGTGGGGGGAAAGTTTCCAGGTCTTCTTGTTTCCGTCAGGCATACAGTAGGCGTAAGGCCACACTTCGTTCCAGACGGTGGTGGCGCCCGCGAGGAAGGCCAGATACCGGTCCCGCTTGTTCATGGAGGGAGAAAATCCTCCGTTGCCGCCCGCCCCACTCAGGGCCCATGTCCCGATATAGTCGGGATCGGTATAGGGGATTTTCGCCTCCTTGGGCTTGGGGCCGACGAGAAGCGTGGGAGCGATGTACCAACCCCACTGATTCCCGTACTGGCGGGCCGCTC
>JAGAEF010000113.1 GCA_017613255.1 Lentisphaeria bacterium | reverse complement strand
TTCGAAAACGTGTGCTGGAATTTTGCGGAACGGTATGAGTACAGGAAGAACGCCGAAAGAGCGCTTTTCCGGAAAGTAGCCGCGCTCATGCAGAGCAGGACGAAAGTCTTTACGGATATTGCCTCCTGGACCTATTTCTTCCAGGAGGTCACCCAGTACGACCCCAAGGGGATGAAAAAGTTCCTCAAGGATCCCGTTCTGCGGGATGCGCTTTCTTCTCTCGTTCCCGTTTTCGCTTCCGGCACGCTGAAAAGCGCTTCCCGGATCGAGGAAGCCATCCGCAAGGCGGAAAGCGATTTCGGACTGGGACAGGGGAAACTCAATCAGAGCGTCCGGGTGGCGGTCACCGGGGTAACCATCGGCGCGGGCATGTATGAGACCATCGAGATCCTGGGCACGGAAAAGTGCGCGGAAAGGATCGGAAAGGCCCTTGCGCAGGAAATTCCTGCCTGACGACGGAGGAAAGATGCTGAACTATCCGAAAAAATGCAAGATCCTCCCCATGCGGTTTCTGGGGGACGGCGTCCTTCACGGGAAAACGAAGGCGGTCGTTTCGGAAGACGATGAACTGCGTGCGTTCGCCCGTCTCATGATCGACACCATGTACGCCAGAGACGGCGTGGGGCTTGCGGCTCCTCAGGTGGGAGTCTCCCTGCGAATGATCGTCCTGCATGTGGATCCCCCCACGGACGAGGACGGGAAGCTGCTTCGTCCCCTTTCTCCCGGGGAAACGGAGCTGTGCCCGAAAATGCCCATAGCGGTGCTCAATCCGAAAATCGTCTCTTTTTCGGAGGTCACGGAGACCAAGGACGAAGGGTGCCTGAGCGTTCCGGGCATCTATGCGCCCGTGACGAGACCCCGGGATGTGGTCGTGGAAGGAAAACTTCTGGACGGGCCGGAGTTCCGTTTCGAGTGCACCGGACTTCTGGCAAGAGCTTTCCAGCACGAAATCGATCATCTGGACGGGATCGTCTTCGTCCAGAAGGTGAAGGATCCCTTCTTCGAACAGGCTCTTCCCGGATTCAAAAAGATCATCAAAAAGAGCGGCGCAAAGAACTATCAGATCAAACGGCTGGTGTGACAGGTCCGCAGGGAGCAGAATATGGATTTTTTCAGAACGGTCTGGCAGACAGCCTTCTCTCCCTCGGTCTTTTCCCGGCTCGCGCAGCGTTCCTTCTGGCGGGCACTGTCCTATTATCTCATCCTTGCCGTCCTTCTGGGCGTGATCTTCTCCTCTCTGGAAGGGTGCGGCACGGGGCGGGAGATCCGGCAGGCGTGCTCGTTTCTTTTTGAGAAGACGGGCGGGTTCCGCTTCGGAAAGGAAGGGCTCGTCACCGTCCGCACGCCGGAGGAAAAAAAGGAGTATGAGATTCTCACTTCCCGGGGACGGATGCGCATCGACTATCTGCCCATGGCCGCTCTTCCCGTTTCCGAGATGGGGAACTGGGAGCAGGATACCCTGTACGGCGTGATCCTTCTGCGCAACGCGGTCCTTTCCTGGACGAAATATGCCGCGGACGGAAGCGCCTTCATGGTGATGTTCGCCCCTCTGGAAAACAAGTTCCCCGACGTTCCCGCCGTGCAGGTTCTGGACAGGGAGGAGTTCTCCTCCTTCGTTTCCAAGGTGGGCAAGCCCGTCGGAGTGCAGGCGGACTTGAGAAAAGAGCTGAAAAAAGGGAACTATACCGATCCCGCCGCGCTGAGCCGGATTCTGGAAGGGTTCGTCTCCCTCGGGAATCTGGGCATCCTGCTTCTCCAGTACATTTTTCTGGGCTTGTTCACGGTGGGATTTTTCATTCTTCTTCAGCTTTTCCGCATGGGGCCGGACGGCCGGCGTCTCCCCCTGAAGATCAATGCCGCGCTTACGTTGTTTGCCGCGCTCCCCGGTCTGCTTGCGGGGGCCGTCGTACAGTCTTTCCACATCCCGTTTCTGGATTTCCAGAACGTGTTTCTTCTGGTGTTTTTCCTCTATGACATCCTTGCCTTCCATGCCTACTGCACGGGAAAGGGCAGGGGGGATGAAGAGGAGAAAGCCGGAGAAGAAGAGCATGACGCGGAAGAGAACGAAAACAATGAACAGGACGAAAATCATAAGTAAACAGGGAGGAAAAAAATGACCCGGGAAGAAGACGCAAACAGGGCGGACGCGGAATACAGGATGCAGGACTATTATCATAAACTCTCCGCCGTGTGCTTTCCCACCCTTTTCATTTCGCTTACGGAAGAGGAGATCGCTTCTCTGGCTTCCGGCAGCAAGGCGGGCCCCGTGGTGGACGGCGTGGTGGACCGGATCGGCGGAGCCGTGAAGAATCTTCCCAGACCCCGGTTCGTTTCCGTGGATTCCTTTGCCCCAAAGGATACGGAAAGATTCAGGGAAAAGAGAGGCGCGGTCTCCTCCGCAAAAAGCATCTGGAGCGTGCTTGCGGGAAGCGAAAAGGTCCGCAAGGCGGCGGAAGAGGGAAGAGTAAGCAATATCGTCATACGGCCCTTCCGCAGAATGGACGTGGCGCGTGAGTTCCGTCTTTTCATCCGTTCCGGCAAGTTCGTCGGCATGACCCAGTATCATCTGGTGCGGCATTTCCGCAGGCTTGTGGAACGGGAAAAGGAGTATATGCTTCTTGCCGAATCCTTCGTGAAGAAGATCGCCCCCTTCCTGCCTGCAGAGGACATCGTGGCGGATATCTATATAACCCACACCCGCAGGGTGATCCTCGTGGACCTGAACAAATGGGGAAAGGAGACCGATCCCCTCATGCTCAAGTGGGAGGATCTGCAGAGCACGGAAAAGCCTCTTTACGGGATCGTTCCTCCTCCCAGAAAGATCTCCGGAAAAGTGGAAGTGAAATTTTAGGAGAATGAGATGTACGAACTGGACGTGACAAGAGAGTTTTCCGCCGCCCACCACCTGAAGGATTACAACGGGAACTGCGCCAGACCTCACGGACACAACTGGACGGTGCAGGTTTTTCTCCGGTGCTCCCGGCTGGACAAGGTGGGGATCGGATTCGATTTCAAGATCCTGAAAAAGGAGCTGGACGAGGTTCTTTCCACGCTGGACCACAGCGATCTCAACACCCACAGCTATTTTCAGGACAAAAACCCCACCAGCGAAAATCTTGCGGAATACATCTATAAGTTCCTCGGGGCAAGGATCGATTCCGACCGCGTGAAAGTGAGCCGGGTACGGGTGTGCGAGTCGGCCAATTCCGGAGCGGCGTACTTCGAGGAGTGAGGCTTTTTTTTCTTCCCGCAGGAGGAGAGGAAGAAATGAGAGCGTCTTTCCTTCCGGAAGAGGGAAAAAGCTCTTTTTCCGCCTCTTTTTCTCTCCTCCGGCCTTGAAAAACGCTGTCGGACAAGTATATTCGTATAGACAAAGCGCATCCCGAACAGGGGAAAGGAAAAGAGATCCAGATGAGAGGAAAATGCTTCTTTCTGTTCCTGTTTCCGCTTTTTTCACTTTTTCTTTCCGGAGCGGAACTCCCGCCCGTGGCGGATCTCCTCCTTTTGGGGAATCCGGAAGGAAAAACCTCCAAGGCGGCCCTTGCCTACATAGGAATACACAATCCCTACAGCGTCTGGATCGTGGGCGGCGGTCTTCTGGATCCTGCCGTGCCGGGGAAAGCTCTTCCGCCGAAAGCGGGGGCGGGGAACACGGAGTCCCCCCATAAGGCGTTTCTGCGTTCCTTCCCGTATCAGGGCCTTTTCCTTGCCGTTCTGGGGTCGGCTGATTTCGCCAACGGGCTCCACGGGGGTGTTGGCGCCTACCGTACGCTGCGCGCGGGGAGCTCCTACGTTCTGGACTACATCGGGGCAAAGAACAACGAAAACCCCTTCCTTCTCAAGTATATCGACATTCTTGTCAACGGCAAGACGTTGCGGTTCATGGGGTTGGGCGCCTGGGAAGCGCTTTTGCCGCAGAAGAAGGATGTGCGCTACCGCAGGATCACTTCCGGCGTGATCGCGGAAATGAGAGAATATGCAAAAAGTCTCCCCAAGGCGGACTTCACCATCCTCCTTACCGCCCAGAGCCTGAAATACGATCTGGAGATCGCCGGAAGCAAAAAAGCCGTCGGCTTTTTCGATCTCATTCTCTCCCACGATCCCGCCGCTCCCCTCTGCATAGAGAACAAGGGCGGGATTCCCGTGGCGGGATGCGGAAAACACGGAAAAACCCTGCGGAAGATCTTCTTCAACCCCGTGGAGGGGGGAGTAGGCGGAAGCCGCATCCAGGTCTGGGAGGATGCCTCATACGGAACCTTTTTGGAAAAACAGGATAAGAAAACGCCTGCGGGCGTGGAAAAAGCAAAGGAGAAAAAATGAAAGACTGCATTTTCTGCAAGATCATCGCCGGCGAGATCCCCGCCGTGAAACTCTATGAGGACGACCTTGTCCTTGCCTTCATGGATATAGCCCCCATCAATTTCGGCCACACGCTGGTGATCCCCAAGGAACACAATACCTCCAGCGCCACCATTCCCGAAAATACCGCGGGCCGCATGTTCCGGGTGGGCGCAAGGATCGGCGTGGCCCAGAAGCGGGCGCTGAAGGCCGACGGCTACAACTTCCACCTTTCCGACGGGACCGTGGCCGGGCAGGTGGTCATGCACGCCCATCTCCACGTCGTTCCCCGCTGGACGGACGACTCCTTCCACTGGAACTGGCGTCAGCTGAAATACGAGTCGGAAGCGGCCCGCAACGAGATCGCGGAAAAGCTTATGAAAGCCTTCAAACTTTCCTCCGACGGGGAAGAAAAAGAGTAAATCCGGGGCGGATATGAGTTTGGAACAGCATTACGATTTCCGCAGAGAATTGAACGAGGTCCACAAGAGGGACCGCAGGGACTTGAAGGCCGTCCCGGCAAAAAACGAAGTGGTCATCGACGACTCCTGGTGCATCGTCCTGCCCCCGGACGCGGGGAGAGTCGTGGACTGCGCTGCGGAAGATCTGCAGGACTATTTCCGGGTCAGCATGGGAATTTATCTCCCGCTGGTGAGGGAAACTTCCAGGTCAAAAGCCATCGTTCTTTCCGTGAAAGCCGACAAGAAGAAAAAACGCTCCTACAAGTTCGAAGTTGCCTCCGACAAAGTCCTCATCACCGGGACGGATCCGGAAGGGACAGGGCAGGGGTGCTATTTCATCGAAGACCTGATGAATTTGCGGAGCGCCCCCTTTCTGGAGAAGCAGAAGATCTTCCGGGAGCCCGTATTTTCCCCCCGCATGACCCATTCGGGCTGGGGGCTGGACCAGTTCCCCGACTCCCATTTGAACGCCATAGCCCATGCGGGATTCGATTCGGTGCTTTTGTTCGTGAAGGCGCCCAATTTGACCACCCACGGCTTCATGGATTTCAACGATCTCATCGACCGGTGTGAAAAGTACGGGCTGGGGGTCTATTTCTACAGCTATCTCCCCAGCTTCAAGAGTCCCGACGATCCCGACGCGGATGAATTTTTCGAGGCAAGCTACGGCGCGGTCTTCAAGGAGAGCCCCAGGGCCAGGGGCCTGATCCTCGTGGGGGAAAGCTGCAGTTTCCCCAGCAAGGACCCCCGCACCAACGGGAAGAAGTGGGGTTCTCCCCGAACCGGGATCGCCGACGGCCGCCCCAGCCCGGGGGGATTTCCCTGTTCCGACTATCCGGACTGGCTCAATGCGGTGCGGAAGGCGGTTCATAAATACAGTCCCGATGCGGACATCGTCTTCTGGACCTACAACTGGGGCAGGGCTCCGGCAAAGGCCCGTATCGACCTCATCAATGCGCTCCCCTCCGACGTTTCGCTGGAGGTGACCTTCGAAATGTTCGAGCTCATCAAAAAATACCCCAATCACCAGATGGTCCAGCCGGACTATTCCATCACCTTCCCCGGACCGGGCTTCTATTTCACTTCGGAAGCCGAAGCGGCCAGGAAGCGCAATTTGAGACTCTACACCATGGCCAATTCCGCCGGACGCACCTGGGATTTCGGCGTGGCTCCTTACGTGCCCGCTCCCTTCCAGTGGCTGAAGCGGTTCGACGCCATGCTGGAAGCCCACGAAAAATGGAACCTTTCCGGCGTCATGGATTCCCACCATTACGGGTGGTTCCCCTCCGAGATCTGCGAGTGCGCCAAGTGGTGCTTCTGGAAGCCCGCCGCAGACGGGAAAAAGATGCTGGAAAAGATCGCGGAACGGGACTTCGGGAAGAAGGCCGCCAAAGAGGTGATCCAGGCGTGGAAGCTCTGGAGTTCCGCCATGGATTCCTATACGCCCGGCTACGACGACCAGTCCGGCCCCCTGCGGGTGGGCCCCTCCTATCCCTTCATCTTCCACCCGGTACTCTATCCCCACACGGAGCAGAACATGGTCTTTCCCACCTATCCCCAGTCCCCCGTGGGTGCCGGCTGGGTGCGTACCATGTACTGTCCGGAGCATGTGTACCAGATGACCAACTGCGGACGGCGTTTCCCGGAGGATATCCGCATCATGGGGAATGCCCTGAAGATCTGGGAAAAGGGAAATGCAATCATGCGCAAGGCGCTTGCAAAAGTCCCGCAGGAAAAGAAGGAGAAGGCGGAAAAGGCGGCGGGAGTGGGATTTTTCTGCTGCAACACCATCCGCACCATGATCCACACCAAGCGATGGTGGCTCCTCAACAAGAAGCTGGAAGTGGAATACGATTTCGGCAAGGCGGGCAAACTGCTGGACGAAATGAACGAGGTCCTCGAAGAAGAGGAAAAGAACGTGCGTGATACCATCCCCCTTGTGGAGAAGGACTCCCGTCTGGGCTGGGAAGCCAGCATGGACTATATGTGCGACAAATGGCATCTGGAGTGGAAGCTTGCCCAGATCGGCAACCTCATGGAAAACACCCTTCCCACCTACCGCAGTTCCCTTTCCCTGACTCCCCGGATCTATGAGGAGGCGGAGGCAAGACGCCTTGCCAAGGCAAAAAAGACGAAATCGAACGGCAAAAAATAAACAAACGAACACAAAGAACAGGATCCAGCATGAAAACAGAACAGCGTTATGAGTTCCGCAAAGAGTTGAACGAAGTCCACAAGAAGGACCGCAGAGACTTGAAGGCCGTCCCGGCAAAGAACGAAGTGGTCATCGACGAGAGTTGGTGCATCGTCCTGCCCCCGGACGCGGGGAGAGTCATCGACTGCGTCGCGGAAGATCTGCAGGACTATTTCCGGGTCAGCATGGGGATCTATCTCCCGCTGGTGAGGGAAACTCCCAAGTCCAAAGCCATCATTCTTGCCGTGAAAGCCGACAAGAAGAAAAAACGCTCCTACAAGTTCGAAGTCGCCTCCGACAAAGTCCTCGTCACCGGGACCGATCCGGAAGGAACGGGGCAGGGGTGCTATTTCATCGAAGACCTGATGAATTTGAGGAGCGCCCCCTTCCTGGAAAAGCAGAGCATTTTCCGTGAACCCGTGTTCACACCCCGCATGACCCATTCGGGCTGGGGGCTGGACCAGTTCCCCGACTCCCATTTGAACGCCATAGCCCATGCCGGGTTCGATTCGGTGCTTCTTTTCGTGAAGGCGCCCAACCTCACCACCCACGGCTTCATGGATTTCAACGATCTCATCGACCGGTGCGAAAAGTACGGACTGGGGGTCTATTTCTACAGCTATCTCCCCAGCTACAAGAGCCCCGACGATCCCGACGCGGATGAATTTTTCGAGGCCAGCTACGGGGCGGTCTTCAAGGAGAGCCCCAAGGCCAAGGGTCTGATCCTCGTGGGGGAAAGCTGCTGTTTCCCCAGCAAGGACCCCAGATGCAACGGACTGGACAGGCAGAATCCCCCCAAGACCCTTATTGCCGACGGCCGTCCCTATCCGGGATTTTTCCCCAGCATCGACTATCCGGACTGGCTCAACGCGGTGAAAAAGGCGGTTTACAGGTACAATCCCGATGCGGACATCGTCTTCTGGAGCTACAACTGGGGCCGTGCTCCCGAAAAGGACCGGGTAGCCCTCATCAATGCTCTGCCCTCCGACGTGACGCTGGAGGCCACCTTCGAAATGTTCGACACCATCACCAAGTATCCCAATCACCAGATGGTCCAGCCGGACTATTCCATCACCTTCCCCGGACCGGGCTTCTATTTCACCTCCGAGGCGAAAGCGGCCAAAAAGCGCAATTTGAAACTCTACACCATGGCCAATACCGCCGGCCGCACCTGGGATTTCGGCGTGGTCCCCTATGTCCCCGCCCCCTTCCAGTGGCTGAGAAGGTTCGAAGCCATGCTGGACGCCCATGAGAAATGGGGACTTTCCGGCGTCATGGATTCCCACCATTACGGGTGGTCTCCCTCCGAAGTCTGCGAGTGCGCCAAGTGGAGTTTCTGGAAGCCCGCCGTGGACCGGAAAAAGATCCTGGAAAAGATCGCGGAACGGGATTTCGGGAAAAAGGCCGCCAAAGAGGTGGTGGAGGCGTGGAAACTCTGGAGCAAGGCCATGGATTCCTATACTCCCGGGTTCGACGATCAGGCGGGCCCCCTGCGGGTAGGCCCCTCCTATCCCTTCATCTTCCACCCGGTTCTCTACCCCCATACGGAACAGAACATGGTCTTTCCCACCTATCCCCAGTCGCCTGTGGGGGCACGGTGGGTCCACGCCATGTATCGGCCCGAACACGTTTACCAGATGTCCAACTGCGGACGGCGCATCCATGAGGATATCCGCATCATGGGGGACGCCCTGAAGATCTGGGAAAAGGGAAATGCGGTCATGCGCAAGGCGCTTGCAAAAGTCCCGGCGGAGAAGAAGGTGAAGGCGGAAAAGACCGCCGGAGTCGGGTTCTTCTGCTGCAATGCGGTCCACACCATGATCAACACCAAGAAGTGGTGGGTCCTCAACAAGAAGCTGGAAGTGGAATATGATTTCGGCAAGGCGGGCAAACTGCTGGACGAAATGAACGCAGTATTGCTGGACGAGGAAAAGAACGTGCGCAATACCATTCCCCTTGTGGAGAAGGACTCCCGTCTGGGCTGGGAAGCCAGCATGGACTATATGTGCGACAAATGGCATCTGGAGTGGAAGCTCAAGCAGATCGGCAACCTCATGGAAAACACCCTTCCCACCTACCGCAGTTCCCTTTCCCTGACTCCCCGGATCTACGAGGAGGCGGAGGAACGGCGCCTCAAGAAGGAGTCCGCGGCAAAGAAGGCTGCAAAGAAGGCAACGAAGGCAAAGTAACCGTTGTTCCGGGGGAGGGGGCATCTCTCCTCCCGTAACGCTTTTTTACGAGGGACGGATTATTTCCGTCCCTGTTTCTTTTGGGCCGGAAAGGGCGAAAAAAAAGAGGAGGCGCCGAAGCGTCTCCCCTTTTGGGGATCCTTCTTCCGGATCACTTTTTCCTGAATCTGGAGCAGAAGGCGCAGGAAGGATCGTCGCAGAGAAGGACCGTATAGTCTTCGTCCACGATCTTTTTGCCGATCCGGAAGTATTCCTGACAATCCATGAGGAGCAGTTCTCCCGTCCCCAGCTTCTCTCTTTTGATCGTCAGTCCCGCGGGGATCGCCCTGGTGTAGAACTTCTTCTTCTCGGCCTCCGCGCCGCAGTAGAAATCCCGATGGCCGGGCAGGTGCTTGTCATAGGCATAGACGGCGTAAGTGCCGTCCTCTTTCTTCGCCTTGGCAACCGCATTGCCCAGGAAGGGAACGTTGCAGACGTCTTCCAGAAGATGCAGGAAGGTCGTGGAGGCGATGGCGGAACCGAAGTGCAGGATCTTTGCCCCGTGTTCCATGGCCACCCCCATGGGGGAGTTGATGGAGGCGGGATTGTCGTCCGGAGCGTGCTGCATGAGGCAGGTTTCCGCAAGGGGGCCGAAGCCGCACCAGGAGTGGGTGGCATGCCTGCTGCGCAGCGCGTCTGCGCGCTTCAGCACGGTCTTGGGGATGGTGCCCGTCCAGATCTGGGAGGGATTCTTCCCGTCGTAGGGCCGGAAAAGCCACTCCCGGCAGGGGCCGCCCAAGTACATGTAGGGACGGGTGAAGGCGGCGAAAAGAAGCGTGCCTTCCTTCCCCACGGCCTCTTCCAGCGAGGCAATGACCGTTTCCGCGCCGCCCTTGATGTAGCCGCAGTTGGAAACCGAGGAGTGGACGAGAAGCACGTCTCCCTTTTTCACGCCCAGAGCCTGCAGGGCCTTGACGATCTCCTCTTTCCCCAGTTCCGGCCGGGAAATGACCCGCAGATAACCGGCATCCGCAAGGCGGTTGAGTCCGTTGATGTAGCTTTTCACTGCGGAATCGTTTAGTTCGGTTCCCCGTTCATATTCCGTTCTCCGGATGGCTTCGGCAACGCTCATGGGCGTATGCAGGTTTGCGAGAACGTTGGAGAACGGCCCGTAGATGCACCCGTCGGGCAGACCGAAGGGGACGGTGTCCCCGGTCTTTGCCAGACTGTGGGGGAATCCGGTTGCCGTGTACTGCATGACGATCTTTTCCGCCGCTGTCCGGATGGGGGTGATCCCCTTGTCCTCGGCGGAAAGCCCTTTCTCCAGGGAGGCGCAGAAGTCATCGAACTCCTTGAGGACGCCCGCAATATCCGGAGAGGGCAGGACGCGCCCGAAGGCGGCAAGATGGGTCCTTTCCACATCGCAGAGGAGACGGAAACGGTCCAGATCGCTGCCGAAGGGCTTTTCCTTCACGTCGGCGAGATGCTTTTCCACGTGCTCCTTGGCGATGGAGAGGGCAACTTTCACCATTGCGGGATCGGGATTGGCCATGGCGGAAACCAGCGCCGTATTGAAGGCGGTTCCCTGCGCAAAGGTCTCCTTGTCCAGAATGTCGATCTCCTGCCGGGAGGTGTGGTGGGTATCCCCGTGATCGCACAGGGCCCAGATGGCGGCCAGCCCCACGGAGGGACAGTTGAAGGCGATGTCGTCGAAGTAGGCGGAAGGATACATTTTGCAGGTGAAAGAGGCCTTTTCCGTCTGCATGGCATTGGTCAGTTCCTCAATGAGGAAATTGCCGAAGCAGGGGGTGCCCATGGGGCAGGTGTAGCATTTGAGCTTCACGTTGAGGATGCTGGCAAGTCCGTCGTAATTCAATGCTCCAATGACCTTTTTGCGCAGGTCTCCCCCCATCCTCTTGCCGATGAAGGCCGCAAAGCCGTAGAGCTCCATGGCGAAGACCACCCTCACGGAATATTCCGGAGTCCCTTCCGCCATGATCTGCTTTGCCGTCTCGATGGCGGCCACCACTCCGCAGGAGTCGTCGTCGGCAAGGGGTTCATACAGGTGTCCGTAGGCCCAGACTTCCTCTTTCCTTCTCCCGGGGATGAGGGCCGTCACGGCGTGATGCACGCCCACATAGCGGACGCCGTCGCACTCCACTTGCGCCATGACCGCCTTGCGCTTGAGCTGTTCCCGGATATAGTCGCCTATGCGGGGCGTGGTGCTGAATCCCACGAAGGGGCGGTGCGCGGCGGTAACGTGCCAGTCGCTTTCGCAGGCGGCGTTGAACCAGCCGATGGAATCGGGGTGATCCAGTCCTCCCGTGACGTTGTCGGCCAGAAAACCGATGGCCCCCAGATCCAGAAGCATGGTGATGGCTTTCCCGTAGGGCCGGGTGCTCTTGTCCAGCAGGACGATGGTCCCTTCCGCGTCGATGCCGCTGAGAAGCTGGGTTTCGGAAATGATCCGCGCCGTCCGTTTCCCGCCGGGGAGAACGGAGCCTTTCACAAGGGAGAAGGGGTGTTTTTGGAAGTCCGCCGCAACGAGACGGCCCTCTTCATCGTTTCCAAAGGGATTGTTTTTCACCTTCTCCTTGCAGTTGAGGAGGGTGAGACGCCCGCAGGAAGCATCCCAGGCTATGGGCATGCGGTTGTCCAGAAAGGCCGTTTTCCCGTCGGCAGGCAGTTCGATGAGTTCCACGTTGGGCAGTCCCGCCTTTTCCACAAGTTCCTTCGTGTAGAAGGCGGCTTCATGGTAGGCCTTGAAGGTCTGGGGGAATTCCCTTCTCCAGAGGTTTTCCGTCTCCTTCATCAGGAAGTCCGCATCGATTTTCTTGAGAAATTTTCTGTACAGAGAGATCATTTTTCTCCTTTGCTTGTTGAAACAGAAATGCCTGCACGTTTATTACGGGTACAGGCGGTATTTTTCCTTTTTCCTTCCGAATGAAAACTACTTTCCCGCGGGAGTCACATAGACTTCATCCAGATCCATGAACCCTTCCGGATCGGCGGGCGTCAGCGTTGCGGCAAACTTGATATGGTCGAACCGGGGGAGGGGCACTTCCAGAGTCACATCCTTCCAGTCCTTTTCCGCGAATTTCTCCTTGTAGAAGGTTTTGGTATCCTTGGGAACGCGCTTCTTGCCCCTGAGTTCATAGCAGTACCAGGCAAGATGGACCGTGCCTTCCCCCCGGATGCGGAAGCGGACCTTCACCTTTTCCGCCTTTCCGAAGAAGTTGTTCACGATCGTTCCCCGCAGACGCATGAAATGGGATTTGGGATTGTCCGGCTGGGTTTCCAGACTTCCCGCGACCTTTTTGCCGTTGAAATACCATGCGGCGGGTTTCTTCCCGTCCTTGATCTCATGGCCCTTGGAAGAGTATTTCTTCTTGTCCACTTCGTCGAAGGAGCCGTTCTTCCACGCCCGCACGTCCAGTTCCCGGCCCTGGATATCCACTTTTCTCTCACTGCAGAAGTTCACGGGAAGGAAGACCGCCACGTCGTGGGGGCGCCCGATGCTCCAGGTGGAGGCCTCCTTGGTGTAGTCGTTCTTCCCGGAGGGCACGTTGATCTTTCTTGCCCTCTGCACGTTGATCTTCCAGGACTGGCCGTCGAAGCACTTTTCTCCCAGCGGAGCCGTGGGGATCCTCGCCTCGAGGATCCAGCGGTCCTTGAGTTTCCTTGTCTTTACTTCGATGCCGGAATTGAACTTCCTGTCCGTGCTTCCGCCGGGGACGACGAAATGGTCGAAGACTTTGCCGGCGGAAGAGACGATGATCTGATAGTAGGAGTTTCCCAGATCCGGGTGGTTGAGGAAGAATTCTACCGTGTTGTCCTGCCAGACCTCCCCGTCCAGATCCTCTCTGGTCTCTTCTCTCACCTTGTCCATCTCCGGCTCCATGCACTCCACGCCGAAATAGATGTTTTCGGGTTCATGGAAGACCCGGACGAAGGTCTGATTCTGCGCCAGTCCCTTGCCGCTGGTGAGTTTGAAGTTGCTCACGGTATCCGCCTTCTGCCAGTCGGGTTCATCCAGACTGCCGTCGATCTTCACGGGAGCGGTCTTATGATAGGAACGCAGTTCCCGGTGGTTGGCAAGATAGGCCTTGCGGAACTTTTCCCAGGTGAGCCCGAAGATCTCCCGTTCCCGCTTCACATGCTTGAGCGCCCGTTTGTCCGGATCGGTGGCGGCGGCCTTTTCGGCGGCGTCCAGATAGGCGAGAAGTTTTTCATGCACGCCGGGGCGGTCCAGACATCTTCCCGGAGGAGAGCTGTGGCCGTGTCCGTAGCAGCCGGGAGTCTCATGGAAGGCTTTGCACAGGAGTTTCCGGAACTCCTTCATGCCCGCTTCCCACGCTTTTTTGCCGTAATAAAGAGTATTGATCTCTTCGCAAAGTTTGTCCGTATCGGTCTTGATGTCCCAGGACTGTTCGGCGAAGAGGTAGAGGGTCTGCCACATGCCGTACCAGCACATCTGGGTCATGGGAGCCTTGTACTTGCGGTAGATCCCGTCCACAGGCGGGATCTGGGGGCGGATCCCCCTTACGCCCAGCTTGTAGTAGAGCCGCATGAAGTCAGGATAGATATCCTCGATGGGCATGAAGGAGCTGCCCAGCGCGTTGATCTGGCCGTAGGTCACCAGCGGGATCCCCAGCTTTTGGGAGAGTTTCTGCCAGTCCTTGTGCTTCCGCAGATACTCTTTGTTGGTGGGGCAGTTGGGGTCGTCCAGTCTGTGCCGGTAGCAGATCCGGTTGAAGGAAAGTTCCATGGTGGCGAAGCGTTTGTCCGGCTGAACCCCCGTGGG
>JAGAEF010000112.1 GCA_017613255.1 Lentisphaeria bacterium | reverse complement strand
TTTTCGGGGAAATGATAAGGTCCGTAGTTGTTGGAGCAGTTGGTGACGATCGTGGGCAGACCGAAGGTCCTCTTCCACGCCCGGACCAGATGATCGCTGGAGGCCTTCGAGGCGCTGTAAGGGGAGCTGGGCGCATAGGGGGTCGTTTCCCGGAAGAAATCCTCCGGGCCGTTCAGGTCGCCGTAGACCTCGTCCGTGGAAATGTGATGGAACCGGAACGCCTTCTGCGCTTCCTCCGAAAGGGTGTGGAAATATTTCCGCGCGGCTTCCAGAAGCGTGTATGTCCCCACGATGTTGGTCTGGATGAATTCGCCGGGACCGTCGATGGAGCGGTCGACGTGGCTTTCCGCCGCCAGATGCATGACATGGGTGGGCTTGAATTCTGCAAACACGCGGTCAAGTTCGTTTTTGTCGCAGATATCTACCTTTTCGAAACGGAAGCGGTCGGACTTTGCCACGGAAGCCAGATTTTCCGGATTCCCGGCATAGGTGAGCTTGTCCACGACGCATACGAAGTCAGGCGTGTTGCCGATGATGTGACGCACGACCGCCGAGCCGATGAACCCGGCTCCTCCGGTGACAATGATCCTGTTCATTTTATTCCCTTTCGTTGTCGTTTTTTGTCAAGCTGCCGTCAGAAACCGAATATGGATACGTTCAAAAAAGTTCCGCATACAGACGCGCGATCCGGGCCCAGGTATACCGTCTTTCCGCGATCTCACGCATGTTCTTCCCGATCTCGGCCAGCGCAGCCCGGTCCGCGGATCCGATGAGGTTGAACAGCTCCTCCGACGTCCTGAAATACAGCGCCTTCCCCTCCGTGGTGGCCCGATTGAAATTGACGTTGTATGCGGCAATGGGCAGGCCCCAGTACATGGCTTCCACAAGAGAGGGATTGGTCCCGCCGCAGGAGTGCCCGTGAAGATAGATCACGCAGTGCGTCCGCAGTTCGTTCAGCTCGCTTTGATCGTAGATGGGGTCCAGCAGATGGATATGCGCAACGCCGGAATACTTCTGCTTCAAATTCTGTGCGTATTCGCTGTGCTCCCAGTTGCCGACGATGACAAGATGCATGGCGGGACCTTTGGAAAACGCGTCCAGAATCACATGGATATTGTTTTCCGGCTCGATCCGGCAGACGCTGAAAGCGTAATCGTTTTTGCCGATGAAAGGATGCGTGCTCATGTCGTCTCCAGTTGCCGGTCATCTGCGCCGTATTCGATCAGGTGGCAGGGGGTATGGTACGCCGTTTCCACATAGTCCACGATCACCTGATTGTCTCCGACGACGGCATTCGCATAACGGACGGCGCATATTTCCGAAAGATGAAGGAACCATTTCGCGATCCCGGACCATTTTGCCCGTTTCCACTCTATTCCGTCGATATTCACCACGATGTTCTTCCTGCAGCCGAAGAAACGCAGGAAAGGCAGAATGATGCATCCGCTGACGCCCAGAATCAGCAAGGTGTCGGCATAGCGCAGGGCGTCGAAAATCGTCATGATATCGTAGAAAATGCTCTGCATCCCGTTTGCGTGCAGAGGGATATACCGCAATGAAACCTTGTTGATCCTGGCCGGATGATCCTTGTAGGCGCTTTTCTGGCAGTAAACCGTGATCTCGAAATCGTCCCACAGACGCTGTACGATCTGTTCCACGAAATTCTCGAAACCGCCGTATTTCGCCGGCAGACCGACGGTCCCGATGATGGCTACCTTTTTCATAAAACCTGTATTTCCGATCGATAATGCTGCGGGGCGATCCGAAGAAGCACTTCCGGTTTCGGCGCAGTTTTTTTACATCAAATCCATCGTTTCCTTTACCGAACTCTTTTATGGCCGGACCGGATTCGAATGTTCACCGCCTCCCCGGGGACTTTTTCCCGATTCCCGTACGGAGACAGCCCGAGCCGACCACGAACAGTAACTATAACACGAAAAGGGGAAAAAGTCAAGCAAAATTATGCCGTTGCCCGCAGAAAAGGACGGATTTTTTTCTCCGGGAACCGTCTTTCTTTTTTTCGCTGTGCCGGAGGATGAATGGGAAAGGGAAGAAAAGATCTCAGCAGCCCCTGCGGAAAAGTTTGTCCCAGAATGTCTTCCGCCTGGGGGAGGACCGCATTTCCTTTCCGGAGAGCAGGGCGGAAGGGTTTTCTTCCGCAAGAAGTTCGAACAAACCCTGCCCGTACCGCTTTTCCAGAAGGTCCCGGCACTCTTCAAACTGAAAATGATGTGCTTTGTGGGCATCGCTGCCCAGCAGATGACAGTTGCCGCGGTCGAGGATATGGAAAGCGTTTTTTCGGGCAAGGGGGCCGTAGCGGCCGGTAAGGCTTCCCATATCCAGCTGAATGGGAATGGCGTTTTCGTCCAGAAGCTTCAGCAGGATCTCCAGATCCTTTGCGGGAAGCATCCTTTCCGGGTGGGCGAAAACGATCTGAAATCCGGCAAGTTTGAGTTCGAAGAAAAGATTCGGCATGGAGTGCACGATATAGTTGCAGTTCATGTCCACCAGAAGGTATTCGGTTTCTCCTACGGTCCGCAGTTTTTCCCGGGGGACTTCCGCAATATACTGCAAGTCGTACTCCATTCCCTTCAGCAGAGTTATGGAGTGCTTTTCCGCAAGGACGCGGGCCTTTTCGAAGGTTTCCTCGTACCGCTGATCCCCTTCATGGGAATAGTGGCTTGTGGCCGCAAGGACTTCTACGCCGGATGCGGCGGCTTTTTCCAGCATCTTTTCCGTTTCCGGGAAAGACTCCGCTCCGTCATCCATGCCGGGCAGAATGTGACAATGCAGATCGATCATGAGTTCTTCTGATCGGTGTCGGACGCCTGTTCCCCGCCGGATGTCCCGGAATGATGATGGTGGTGGTGATGGTGGCTGTGCTGGGAATGAATGCCGAAAATTTTCCGGAAGAATTTGGAAAGCTTCGATCTGTGGTGCGATTCTTCCCCATTCTCGTCTCCATAGCCATAGCCGTACCCGTAGCCATAGCCGTACCCGTAGCCATAGCCGTACCCGTAACCATAGCCGTATCCGTAGCCATAGCCGTAGCCGCGTTTCCCCACGTTGTCCTGATAACGGTTCAGGATCATGCCGATGAGATTGAGCTTCGCCTGCTTGATCTCATGGATCGTCTGCCGCACGAGGTTGACGCCCGTGTAGCCGGAACGCACCACCAGAAGAACGGCGTCGGCGCACTTGCCGATCTGGACCGTATCCGCCGTGGAAAGAATGGGGGGAGTATCCAGGAAAATGCAGTCGTAATGCTTCCGCTGTTCCTCGATGAGTTTTTCGAACTCCTCCGACACCAGAAGTCTGGCGGGATTGGGCGGGGTGGGGCCGCAGAAGATCACGTCCAGAGGCAGATCCATGAGATTTTTCTGGACGATTTCGTCGAAGGTCTTTTCTCCGATGAGGTAATTCACCAGCCCGCAGGAGGGCTTGATCTGGAAGATCTTCTGGAGGGTGGGCTTGCGCAGGTCGCAGTTGATGAGAAGGACCTTTTTGCCGGATTCCGCCATGGAGGCGGCAATGTTGGCGGAATTGAAGCTCTTTCCTTCGGCGGGAACCGCGCTGGTCAGGATGTAAACCAGAGCCTGCCCCTTTTTGCCGCTGAGACTGTACTGGAGATTCACCCGGGCCGCCCGGAAATGCTCGGAAAGCGCCGTGGATTTCGAACCTCCGGCGGTGGAAAGAATGAAACTCTTGTCATACTTGGGGTCGGTAAGCGCATCATCCTGCGGGATGGTGCCGATGATGGGGAGCTCCAGAAGAGAGGAAGCTTCCACGGGGTTCTTGATGGTGGTGTCCAGCAGCGTCAGGATGAAGAAGAAGAGAAAGGCCAGCGCCCCGCCGATCACGAAGGCCACGGCGGAATTCTTGGCGGGCTTGGGCCGGATGGACTTTTCCGGAAGTTCCGCCCGGTCGATGATCTGGGAATTCTGGATGCGCATGATGTCCTGGATCTCCCCGATGAACGCATCCGCATAGGCGTTGGCCATGCGCTGGGAAAGTTTCGGATCGCGTGTCTGCACCTCGATGGAGATGATGCGCGTCTGGGGGATCGACTTGACGATCACTTCGCTGTAGAATTTCCGGGCGGGAAGGTAGGGGGCCACGGTCTTCATGACCTTGTCCTTGATCCGTTCCGAATTCAGGAGTTCCCTGTAGTCGTTCACCAGCTGCAGTCCGATGCTCAAAGAATTGGCGTATTCGGAAACCCGCTCCCTCTGGGACATGCCCTGAGAGCCGCCTTCGTCGATGATGCGTCCGCAGAAAATCGTGACGGAGGCGGAATAGACGGGCTTGAGGAAATATTTGCTTGTGACGAAGGTTGCCGCCGCAAAGACCAGAGAAGTGAGAATGATCCATTTCCAGCGGTCGAGGAAGAGATTCAGGAAAAAGAAGAAATTGTACTCTTTCATAAGCGCGATCCTTTCTTGGATGTTGACGTTATTTCGTCCGGTGCCGCGAGCCGAACCGCTCCGGGACCGCAAAACCCGTTTTTCCCCGCAGCCTGCGGGACAAACCGCGTCTCAAATAATATACATTGCCCTCTTTTTTTTTCAAGCCGGATTTCTCCCCGTTCCGGAAAAACCTTCCGCCGGCCCGCAGATGCCGGAACAGGGCGCTAAATGCTCCGCAGAGGGAGGTCCAGTCCGTCGGGATAAGGTTCCTCTCCTTCCGGAACGGGAAAGACCTTGTCGTGAAGGGCGAAAAGCGCATCCACGGCGCACTTGACGAAATCGACGGTCTTCCGGGCGGAAAAACGGTGCACTTTGGATTCATACCCTCCGGAAACGAAAAAGTTCGCCGGAACGATGTAGTCGATGTAGGCCGTGGAGCAGAAGGCGATGAAGGTCCTGCGGAAGGGGCTGTGCCATTTGATCTCCTGCCCCAGTTCCGCGCAGGGTTCGCCGGGAAGTCCGGCAAAGGCCACGTCCCCGATGCTCACGAACTGCAGTTCTTCGCTGAACTCCTCCTGCGGGAGATAGTAGGAGGCGAGCTTTTTGGGATTTCCGTAATACCTTTTCCGCAGGGGGGCCTTGAAAAGGGTCATGTACGAGCCCAGACGGGGATTTTCCAGTTTGAACCGGTCGGGATTCCGGGGGGCGTCCACCATGGCCGCAAGCATGGCCTTGCCCAGACGTTTTCCCATCTCCTCCATGGCGGAGGCTCCCAGTTCATCCTCTTTGGGGATCATGTCGCCGGCCGCGCCGGAAAGGTACATGCACTCCGCGCCCGTCTCCTCCTTCACATAGTTTCGGAAGACGCCGGGAAAGTCGGCGGAAATGGTTTTCCCGCCCAGCCCGGGGCCGTGTCCGGCAAGGGGGTGGGCGGCGTAGTTGCCGATGACGTACAATGGATCGTGTTTGCCCGGCACGGTGAAGATCATCGCTCCCAGCTCCTTGTCGGCGAATCCGTCGGCAAGGGGGAGGATCTCCCGCCGATGGGGGGTGAAGGTGGTCCGGTTGTCGCCGGAAGTGTAGCGGCGGTTGCGGTTTTCGTCCGCCTTCAGGGAGTAAAAGTACACGTCGCAGGGCTGGAATTTGCCCTCCAGAGCCCTGACCTCTTCGCAAATTGCCCGTTCCAGCTTTTCCATGTAGGGAGCGTTTTCCTTCTCTTCCACGTTGGCTTCCGCAATGGTCTGGGGGCCGGAGTGATTGTGGGTGCAGCTGAAAAGCACGGAAGAGTCCTCCGTGCCCAGGATTTCCGCGCATTTCTTCCGGACCCTTTTGATGAACCACTCGTCCAGGGCAAGAAGATCGAAGGAGACGATGAGGATCTTTTTCTCTCCGTCGTCACAGCAGAGGCCCGTCATGTAAAGATCGTCCCGGATCTTCTGTGCCATGTCGGAATAGGTGTACCCTGCCACGAGACAGGGGATCTTCGGGGTGATGACTCTTTTGAAATGGGCTATCTGCATGAATACTCCTTTTGCCGTACAAAAAATGCGTCCGGAATTGCTTCCGGACGCGAATCAAAAAAACACTCTTCGTTACTTGTTCACCGGGACCACCACAAGGTCGTCCACGTCCACTTCCCCGGCAGTCACCTTGAACCCGGGAACGATGTGCATTTCGGGCACGTCGGTCTTGTATTCGAAGGAGTAGGTCTGCCACTCCTTGGAATCGATGTCCAGAGTCTTGCAGGTGTGGGCGGGGAACCCCTTGAGGATCTTGCCTTTTCTGCGGGTCTCCTGCAGACAGAAGACCCACAGTTTTCCTTTGCCCCGGGCCTTGAGGTAGTATTTCACGTGTTTGGGGTAGGCGCGGTAGTGCTGGAACACCATGCCGTTCTTGCTCCGCATGAAATAGTTGTTGCTGCTGCCGGGGTGCAGGATCATTTCCAGCTGGGCATTTTTGCCGCCGAACATCCAGCCCTTGGGGGCCTTGCCTCCGATGACCTTCCAGTTCTTGAGGTTGGAGTTTTTGGAGGCGTCCTCCAGCTCGTTGAAGGAGCCGTTGGCGAAATACCGCATCTCCATATCCCCGGCGCTGGCAAGATGGACTTTCCGCTCCTTCACGAAGTTCATGTTCTGGAAGACGGAGACGTTCTTGCCATGCCCCACGCTCAGACTGGAGGGCACGTTGGTCCCGTCGGTAAGGTACCGTCTCCTTTCGATGTTGAGCTTCCAGATCTGGCCGTCGAAGCACTTTTCCCCCAGAGTGTCGGAGGGGAAGCGGCCTTCCAGCACCCAGCGGTCCTTGAGGATCTTCACGGCGAATTCCCCCTTGGCGTCGAACTTCTTGTCCGCACCCTTGCCGGGGATCACCAGCTGGTCGAAGCACACGCCTTTGGCGTTGTAGATCATCTGGTAGTAGGAGTTGCCCATGTCGGGATGGGAAAGGAAGATCTCCAAAGTATTGTCCTCCCAGACGGGGCCGTCATGCTTTTTGATCTCGGTGACCATCTTTTCCGGGGTGGGCTCCATGGCCTCGATGGCGAAATAGATGTAGTCGGGCTCATACACGATCCGCAGGAAGGTCTGCTGTTCGGGGGAGACGGGCTGATAGACGGCTTTCCCGTTGACGTTGGCCGCGCGCTGGCAGACGAAGTTGGTGATGATGTCCGTATTCTTCCAGTCCTGCTCGTCGATGACGCCGTCGATCTTGATTTCGCCCTTCTTCCGGTAGGCGTTGACCTCCCGGAAATTGGAAAGGAACTGCTTGTAGGATTCCTCCCAGGTGAGGGCGAAGAATTCCCGGTCCATCTTCACATGCTTGAGGGCCCGCTTGTCCGGATCCTGGGAAGCGGCCTTTTCCGCCTGGGCGAAGAGGGCGAGAAGTTTGCCGTGGACGCCGGGCTGACTGAGCATTTTCCCCAGCGGGTTGCCGTGGCCGTGGCCGGCGCAGCCGGAGGTTTCGGAAAAGGCCTTGACGAGAAGCTTCCGGAGCTCCTTCATGCCGCCTTCCCACGCCTTGCCGTAGTAGAGAGCGTTGATCTTCTCGTACTCTCCGTCGTAGTCGAAATTCTCATCCCACTGGGCCTGGGCCATGAGATACATGCTCTGCCACATGGCAAGCCACATATCCTGCGACATTTTCGGCCACTTCCTGATGTTGGTGTAAGGCGCAATGACCTCCGGGAACATTTCGCAGTTGATCTTCCTGTAGAATTTCAGCCGGTCCCGGACGGTGAATTCCACGGGGAGGAAATTGCGGCCCGCCGCGGTGAGCTGTTCCCAGCTGGTCATGGGATTGCCCAGACTGCCCCAGGCCAGATATCTTCTCAGGTAGGTGGGATTGGTGAGGCACTTGGGGTCGTCGATGTTGTGCCGCCAGCAGGTACGGTTGAAGCCCAGTTCGATCCAGCCGGATTTTTGAACGAGAGAACGGTCCTGGGGGAGCTCCGTGAAGTTCTGATAGGGGTTGCCTATGATGATGGCGTTGGGATATTTTTTCAGGATGTCGCGAGTAAGGTCCTGATAGAGTTTCCAGTACCGCTGGGTCACCCAGTTGTTCTTTCTGTCCTCTTCCGAATCGATCTTCCTGCATTCCTCGCACTGACACCAGCCGGTGCCGTCGTTGTCGTAGAAGAGATAGATCCCGTCGGGATTGACCCTGTTTTCGATGCAGTCCTCCAGATTCTTCTTCATGATGCGGATCACATCCGGATTGCTGGTGCAGGGCTGTTTGTCGCTGGCTCCGCCTCTGGCGCTGGTGAGATTGACTCTTTTGCCGTTGATGAGGGGGAAGTATTCCGGGTGCTCCTTGAAGAGGACCTCGAGTTTTTTGTTGATCTTTTTCCAGTCGTTGGGTTCGCCCGTGAGGAGCCGGGAGAAGCAGTGGTAGCCTTCCGCCACCTTGGCGCCCAGTTCCTGATACTCCTTGTTCTTGTTCAGCGCGGCCCTGCTGACCAGATTGTTCATATAGTTCCGGGGGAGCCAGAGCCTTCCGGCGCGGGAAAGTCCCAGATTGTTCCCCGCGCGGATGCGGCGGAAGGGATTGTGCACGCTGGTGCCTTCCGGAACGGCGATCACCTTTTTCACCGTATAATATTCTCCGTCGTCTCCGGGGACGAGCCAGCGGATCCCGCCGTACTTCTTCAGGATCTCATAGGCTCCGTACAGCGCGCCCGCGGCGGTGTTGTGTTCGATGACAAGGCCCTTGTCCGTCGCATTCAGGGCAAAGCCGTCCACTTTGAGTTTTTTGTCCTTGCTCTCCTGGAAGGAGATGGGATAGGCCTTCCCACTCTGTTCCGTGACGACGGCAGGTCCTTTGCCGCCGCCGATCTTTCCCAGATAGGCGGAAAGCTCCTTTGCCGCGTACTTGCAGTGTTCAGGAGCGTTGGCGGGAAGAACGATCTCGCACAGGGCTTTCCCGTCTTCCATAAGTTTGTACTCTTTGCCCGTAAGGGAGAGTGCGGCGAAAAGGAGGACCGGAAGGATCCACGTTTTTCCGAATTTCATCTTGTTCTCTTTCTCTTTGCGGTTGTTTTTTTTATATTTATGAATCACGAATCGTTATTTTGCGGTGAAGGCATCCCCTTTGCAGGGGTAGTAGGAGTTGTTGAGCTGCTGTTTTTCGAGGAAGGGCCCGTAGGCGGAAGGGAGGATGGGCCAGTAGGTGTCCGCAGGCCTCTTTTCTCTGCGGAAGTCGAACATCCTTGCGGTGCCGCTGCAGAAGAGCATGGGGATCTGTGAGCCGCCGCTGTGATGACCGTAGATCCGGGCGGTGGAATACCCTTTCGCACAGTTCATGAAATGGAGATGGGAGGGATTTTTCACGCTGAAGAGATTGAAGTATCTCCCGTTGTTGCCCGTTCCGGTGTAAAATCCGGTGTTTGCGTTGGACCACAGTTGATTGCAGACATAGTAGGTGGCGTAATTGTTGAGCTGCTGCCCGGTGATCTTGTCGTAGGTATCTCCGAACACGGAAGTAGCCGTCACGCAGCGCATGCTTTTGAGCCTGCAGGAGTCGATCTGCTTCAGCGTATAGGCGGCGTATCCCCCCGCATCCTTGGCGAGGACCCTGTACCAGTGGCCGTATGTGCGTCCTTTGTCGCCCTCGTAGGAGGAGCCGTAGACCAGGCCTTTGTGGTCGTCCGCGTAGAGGGACCAGTAGATGAAGATCTGTTTCAAGTTGTTGATGCAGTTGGTGGTTCTTGCCGTGGCCCTTGCCCTGCCCAGCGCGGGAAGAAGCATGCCCGCAAGGATGGCGATGATGGCGATGACCACCAACAGTTCGATGAGCGTGAATCCGGACGCGGTACTGCGGGAATGGTGTTTCATGTTTCTCCTTTCTCCTTAATGAAATAGACGGTTTTCTGCGGTTCTGCTCTTACAATAACACCTTTCCTCCCGGATTGCAAATGGAAAACCCGGTAATATTTCGCCAATATTTTTCAAAAGAAAGACATTTTCCGCAGGAAACGGTCCCTGGCGGAGACCCCGGCAGAAAAAAGCCGTCCGGAAAGAAGGACGGCGGAAAAAACGGTTTGCGGCGGGGCGGAGCGCTACGGGGTGAAGGCATCCCCTTTGCAGGGATAATAGGAACTGTTGAGGTTCGCCTTCTGGTAGAAGCGCCCGTAGGGGGAGGGGGTGATGGGCCAGTAGTTGTCCGCGGGACGTCTTTCCCGTTTGAAGTCGAACATTCTTGCGGTACCTCCGGCGAAGAGCATGGGAGTCTGGGTGCCGCCGCTGTGAAGCCCGTACACCACGTTGTCGGAGTAGGCTTTCGCACAGTGCATATAGTGAAGGTGGGAAGGATATTTCACGCTGTAAAGATTGATGAATCTCCCCTTCTCCACGCCGGTGAAGAACCCGAAGGTGGCACTGCAGTAATAAAGGTTGTTGCAGAGCGAATAGGTGGAATAGTCGTTCAGCGTGGTTCCGTTGACCTTATCCACGGTCGCGGTGACGGAAAAGGTCGCCAGAGCGGAGGTGCAGCGTAAGCCTTTTACGGCTCTCCCG
The DNA here is from genome assembly GCA_017613255.1 of Lentisphaeria bacterium. GTDB lineage: Bacteria > Verrucomicrobiota > Lentisphaeria > Victivallales > UBA1829 > RGIG5327. Next base: position 5,438 of record JAGAEF010000112.1, on the reverse strand, counting down.
TCCACCTGTCTCAACGTATAGGCGGCATATCCCCCCGCGTCCTTGGCAAGGACCCTGTACCAGTGCCCGTACTTGCGGTCCGTGGCAAGGTAGCTGGAGGCGTAAACCAGGCCTTTGTGGTCGTCCGCGTACAGGGACCAGTAGATGTAGATCTGCTTCAGATTGTTGATGCAGTTGGCGGTCCTCGCCTTTTCCCTCGCCTTGCTCAGGGCGGGAAGAAGCATGCTGGCCAGAATGGCGATGATGGCGATGACCACCAGCAATTCGATGAGGGTAAAGAGCCTGCGGCAGTCAGAAGAAAGTCTGTTTTTTTTCATGTTGCCCTTTCCGGACCGGAAATCGGTCCGTTTTGTATATGATACGATACAGTGTGCTTCCCTACGATACATCGCGTTTTCCCCTTTTGCAAGAAAAAAAGAGGCGGCTCCCTTGTTTTTCTCCGCTTTTTTTCCGGTGCGGGGGATTTTTCCTTGCATTGCCTCCGTTCCGCACCTATATTACCGCAAAAGCGTCCGCATCGGACGCGGGGAGAAGAGGAATGGACCGGAAACGGAAAAGGACCGATACGGCAAAACGCGGGATGAAAACGAGGGAGAAGAGAACGCTCCGGAACGTTTCCCAGCGCCTTGCCACGGACAGTTTTTTCCTCATCCGGAAGACGGAACGGGAAGGCTTTTTCGAGACCGCCTATGAAAACCAGTATTCCGACGCCCTTCTGCAGGCGCCCTGCTTCAATATCCTCAGCTGCGGAGAGACCGTTTATCAGGGAGGAAGGAAGATCTCCTACGGACACTTGGTCAAGGAGATCGCCGCACCCCTGCGCAAGTTCCAGTTCGTGACCGAAGGGGAGGGTGTCCTCTCCTGCGGCGGGAAAGAGTACGAAATGCGCAAAGGGGACATTTTTCTGGAGCCCGTGGAAAAGGAGTTCGGGATCGGGGCAAAGGACGGTACGAAACTTGTCCGGCTCTATTTCGACTTTTCCGCGGGAGGTGTGGAAAGTCTTTTGCTCACTCCGGAATTTCTCGGCTGTACGCCCTGTCTTCTGCGTGCGCCCGATTCCGCCCCGCTTCTTGTCCACTTCCGGGACCTTATTTCTCTGGGGAAGGAAAATCCTCCGGACGCCGCCTTCGCCGCTTCCAAGATCATCTACTCCTTCGTGCTGGATCTGGGACGGATCCGGAAACACGTCTCCCCGGACATCCGGTACCGCCTCTACTCCGTTCTGGAGCCTCTCACCTTCCGGAAATACGATCTGGACGCTCTTGCTGAATCCGCGGGAATGTCCCGCAGGACCCTGAATCGTTTTTTCCTCAAACAGTTCGGCATGACTCCCGTGGAGTACATCCGCATCCAGAAGATCAATTTTGCCGCCCACGCGCTGAAAACCACCCGCATCCCCGTTTCCGAACTTGCCCGCATCTGCGCCTACAGCTCCCAGTCCTATTTCACGCGGGATTTCCGCCGCCTTATGGGGAAATCCCCTTCCGAGTACAGGGCTTTTCCGGAAGACGGGCGGAAAGAAGAGTCTTTTAATTCATAAAATTACGGCGACCGTGCCCGAAAATCGCTTGAAGCCGCAGTAAGTTAATCGGTCAGACTGTATAAAAAGCGTTTTGAAAAACCGGACCGCTGACCGCTGAAATCCGACAACAGACAACAGACAACAGACAACTGACAACAGACAACTGACAACAGACAACTGACAACTGACAACTGACAACTTAAATTCCGCTTTTCCCCTTGAAAAGTACGCCCCGGCGTGCTAATGTATGGCCGATTGTCCAATGGATCAACCCTGTCGGAGGTAAAAATGAGGGAAAAATTTGTTCGGATGAGAAGGGGGCCTGCCCTGTTTCTTTCCGCCGCTCTTCTGATCGCGGCAACGGGCTGTGAAAAGAAGAATGAGGACAACGGGGAGAAAAAGAGCGCATCCCCGGAGAAGAAGGAAGCGAAAGCTTCTTCCGCAGCCGAAAAGAAAAACGCTCCCATGATCTACGGGATAGGATATGTGCGGGGGAGCAGTCAGACTACTCTCAAGAACAAGTACGCCGGATTCGTCACTAAGGTCCACTTCTACTCTCAGGCCAGAGTGAAGAAGGGCGACGTGATCCTGGAATACGACGATCACGAACTGCGCACGAAGATCCTGAAGGCGAAAAACACCATTCTGGAACTGGAAAAGGACCTTCACAGAAGAAAACTGGATCTGGAGATCAAGAAGCTGGATCCCCTGCCTTCCGATTACCGCAACATCCTCTGGAAGGAGTTCGCCGCCGAACAGCTGCAGAAGAGACTCCAGCACGAAACCAATGTCTACAAGCGCCTCTACGCACAGCGGTGCATTTCCGAACTGGATTACCTGCGGAAGCAGGAGGAGTACCACTCCGCCACGGCGGACTTCAAAAGGCTGGTGCAGGATAAAGAGAGAGTTTCCGGCGGACTGGACAAACTCCACATTCAGGCCGTGGAAAAGGACATCGAGGCTCTGGAACTGGAGATCGCCAACCGGAAAGCGGAGCTTGCCCTGCTGGAGGAGGAGAAGAAGTATTACAGGATCGCGGCCCCCTTCGACGGCGTGTGCATCACCAATTCGGATACGGTCAACGGCTACGACGCCGCGGGCACTGCCGCCGCCTCCGTCCACAAGGACAAGAGGAAAATCATCTACGCCTACTTCGACGAAGCGGACGTGGGCTTCATCCGGGAGGGGATGAAGGGCCGTTTCCGCAGCAACCAGTACGGACTCAAGCACGGTTATTTTTCCGTGACTCCCTACGAAGTCAAGAAGAACCGGACCACCTACGGGGACAAGTGCTTTTTCCTCGTGAAATTCCGCATCGACGAAGAGCACCACCCTCTGCGCATCGAATCCTCCGGAAGAGTGGAGCTTTTCGTGGAGCAGGAATAATTCCTTCCGCGCATCGGGACGCCCCTTTTTTTCCGGAAGGGGCTTTTCTCTTTTTCCGCCTCCCCGGGGGGTGGGAAAAAACTTGACTTTTCCCCTTTCCCATGGTAAATTTATCTTCCGGGCTTTTTTGTGTCCTGCGGCCCGGGCATATATAATTAAGGGAAAAGACGGCAATGACGAAAATCGAACTGCATACCCACTCCACGGGATTTTCCAAGTGCGGAAAACTGGATCTTCCCGAGCTCCTTTCCCTTTACAAGGCAAAGGCGTATGATGTGATGGTCCTTACCAACCACTTCAACAATTATTCTCTGCGCTATTATACGGAGGCCGGGGGGAAGAACTACCATCGCGACTACCACGAAACGATCCGCAGAGCGCAGAAGATCGGGGAGGAAATGGGCATTTTGGTGCTGGGCGCCTACGAACTGCGCTTCGACGAAAACGCCAACGATTATCTGGTTTTCGGCATGACCGAAGAGTTCACGAAAGAGTATGAGACCATTTTCGCTTCCGGCGTAAAGGAGTTCAGTCAGCAGGCCCGCACCAACGGTTTTCTGCTCTATCAGGCCCACCCCTTCCGGGACAAGATGACCGTTACGGATCCCTCTCTTCTTTTCGGCATCGAAACGAAGAACACCCATCCCCGGCACGACAACCGCAACGATATCTGCCGGCAATGGGCGGAAAAGTTCGGCCTGCACGGCATAGGCGGCTCCGACTGCCATCAGGCCGTGGATGCGGGCGGCGGCGGGATCCTTACGGAAAGAAACGTGAAAAACATGGATGACCTGGTCTCCCTCCTGCGGGAGGACGACTACACCATCTTATAATAAGGAGTGTGCCGGAAAGTCCGGCGCAGGGGAAAATGGGCAGTTCCATCACAAGGATTCTGTTTGTCTGCCACGGCAACATCTGCCGGAGTCCCATGGCGGAGTATGTCCTCAAGGAGCTTGTCCGGGAAAAAGGCATGGAGGATGTTTTCCAGATCGATTCCGCCGCCACAAGCTGCGAAGAGCTGGGAAATCCCCTCTATCCCCCGGCGCAGAGGGTCCTGCAGGCCCATGGGATCCCCTTCGGAAAAAGAAGGGCCAGACGGTTCCGGAAGGAAGAGTACTCTTTCTGGGATCTCATCGTGTGCATGGACCGGAACAACGTGAGGAATTTATCCTTTATTGCTCCCGACCCGGAAGAAAAGGTCCGCCTTCTCATGGATTTTGCCGGGGAAGAGGGCAGGGAGGTGGCCGACCCGTGGTGGACGGGGAACTTCGACGCGACGTGGGAGGATGTCCTTGCCGGATGCCGGGGACTTCTGGACTTCCTGCTGAAAGAGGGCTCCGGAAAAGAGTGAAAAGAAAACGGAAAAAGGAGGCGAAATGGATTTTCGGGAGAAAAAAACGGGCCTTCCCGCGGGAAATTTTGAGGGAAAACGCAAAAAAAGCGGAAAAATTTTCCCCTTTGACTTGAAAAAAATCCTTTTGTGCTGTATAGTAATTGAACTTTTTGCAGGGTCGTGTCTCGCCGGAGAGGAAAAAGGCTCCGGAAAAGCCGCCGTGCAGGAAGCGAATATCCTTGCGGAAAACCGGAAACTGAAGGCGGAACTAGCTCTCCTTCAGGAGGAAAAGGAAGTGATCCGCAAGGAGCTGCTTGAAACTCTTGATAAAAATACGATGCTGGCCGGGAAACTGAAGAGGCTCGAATTGAGCATTGCTTCGGTGACTGAATCGCTCTCCCCCGTATATGCGGGCGAGAGGGAGGAGGACCTGGCGGAGTCTCTGAGAACTGTTATGCAAAGCTCAGTAGCATTGGCGTCGGCTTCGGGGTCCCTGTGCGCAGAGCTGGAAAAGATGCTTGCGGACAAGGTCATACGCGACCCCGTGAGTACCGCCAAGCTGAGAATTTTGATCAACAGTACCTCATCGGAGATCCGCAAGATCGCCGTCCTCAATGCTCCTGCCGTACCCCCCCGGGGGTTCAGTTCGTGCAGGATCCTCCAAGCCGATTTCAGTCTCAATGCCGTTTCCGTTTCCGCGGGGTACCGCAACGGAGTCCGTCACGGGATGCTTCTTTACTCGCCGGACGGGAAAACTTCGGTCAGGATCACCGCCGTGAGAAATTTCGTGAGCGCGGGGATCGTGAACAGCGGGGATATCAGGAAGCTGAGCATCGGTATGGAATTGAGAGTCCGCAGGGGCTCCGGGAAATAAAGATTCGAAAGAATTTGACATAGAAACAAAACAACGAGATTCGACACTCAATATCATCAACCGAAAGGGAAGAGAAAACATGGAAGTGCGGGCAATTACGAAACATGTCCGGATATCGCCCTCCAAAGCGTTGGAGATCTCCCGTCTGATTCAGGGGAAATCGGTCAACGAAGCGCTGGCGATAGTCGAAATCAGTCCGCGGAAAGCCGCCCGGCTTTTTGCCAAGACGCTGAAAAGCGCCGTGGCCAATGCCGAGGGTGAACCGAACCGCTTGAACAGGAACGATCTCAAGGTGAAACGCGCCGCCGCCGATCCCGGTCCCA
>JAGAEF010000011.1 GCA_017613255.1 Lentisphaeria bacterium | reverse complement strand
TTAGCATCTGCCAGAAGGCCGTTGTCAAAAAAGATCTGACAGCGTTTCACCGCCTTTGCATACCAGGCCTTCAGCGGTGCCGCGTCGCCGCTGTACATATAATAATCCCGGATCAGATTGGCGGTGAGGAAAAGCCCGTTGACGGGCCAGTTGGGGGTCTTCATGAGAAAGTCGATGGTCCGTTTTGCGATCCGGTAGTCGGTGTCCAGGCAGTAGTGCCCCAGAGCGGAGATCACCGAATCCCCCTCGTAGGGCGTGCGTTCCCGTTCTCCGTCGATGTAGTAGCCGAAGGCGTTGGTCATCTTGATGGTGTATTTGCAGAACTCCCACACCTTGTCGAGCATCTCGTTGGAGGAGCGGAAAAGAGCCGCGTCATCGTCGAAATCGGCAAACAGGGCAAGCTGGACAAGATCCTCCTTTTTCAGTTTGCCGCCGTAGTTGGTGATCTCGCAGTAGCGGAAGGGTCTTACTTCCCCCACGGGGGAGGGAACAATGCCCGTTCCGGCGAATTTGGCTTCCGGGAACGGCGCCTTGAAGGTGTGTTTCCCCTTCCTGAGAACGACGGGAAAGACCGTGGTGACGACTCTTCCCAGTTTCGCCCTGCTCATGCGGTCCGTTTCCGGGTCGTACATCTGGCCCACGGCGATTTCCACTTTGTTTCCGTCCTTATCGGATTCCAGCGTAAGCTCCAGCTGGCCGTAGGCGTCTTTGCCGAAATCGGCAAAATAGGTGTTTTCGTTGACCTTCCGGAGCCGGGAAGGGCGGATGCGGTCGATGTGATAACCGTAAGAAGTCTCTTTCATGGTCAGTCCCTGATTTTGATCCCCCTGGAGAAGGGGAGGTCTATTTCCATATTTTTGTCACAGTCCAGAAACACGTTGTCGTGGAAATTCCAGTTGAGTTCCTTTGGATAGATGCGGAAGGTCTTTCCTTCGGAAAAGACCCCTTCCTTTGCGGTGAATTCCATGCTTCTTGCCCCGGTGAGGGAAAGCGGGGAAAGAAGGATCTCCTTTCCTTCGGCGTCCACGGCCACCCAGTCCCCTTCCAGCATGGGAGCTCCCAGCAGGTATTCCGGGATCGCGCATTCATACTTTCCTCCGGGAAGGATTTTCGTGATTTTTACGGAAAGCGCTTCATAGGGGCGGTCCCAGGAGCTGGAGGTGGGATCCTCTTCATAGACTCTCACGGCCATTCTCGTTCCGGAACGGATCCCGCAGGCGCAGGACTGGAAGAAATTGTCATGCACAAGAAGGTTCCTTGCGCACTCGCAGATCGCGATCCCCGCCGTTTTCTCCTTCCCCTTGCCTCCCCGCAGGCCGATATGGTTGTCCGAAACGATGATGCTTCTTCCCGTGATGTTCACGCCGTCCCGCCAGTGATCCGGGCAGAAGGAGTCCTGCGTAAGGTCCACGATATTTCCGCTGAGCACGACCTTTCTCCCGTGAACGTCGATGGCGGTGGACTTGCTGAAGCCGGAGAAGGTGTTGCTGGAAACGATGACTTCGTCTCCGCCGATCCCCAGCCCCCGGTTCTGTCTTCCGCCTTCGAAGACGTTGCCGGAAACGATGGCCTGGGAGAGCCCCGTGAACTCCTTGGGACTGCGGATGGCGCAGAGCGTCAGGGTGTGGGCGTTGTAGACATAGTTGCCCAGCACTCTTGTGAAGCGGGCGGCGTTTTCGCAGAAGTTGCCCACATTTTCCACGTGACAGGATTCGATCAGGGTGTTTTCCGCAAAATCGTTGTTGTTGAAGGCGTTGAAGCCGCAGTTAAAGACTCTGCACCGGCGGAAGATGCACTGCTTGGTATACTGTTTTTCGATGGAAGAAAGCCCTTCGTGGGGCTTCTGGATGAAGGGATGCCGTCCGCCCCGGTCGCTGCCGTGCAGGTAGAGGGCTTCCGATCCCATGCGGGAAACGGACAGATTTTCGCACAGCACGAATTCCGTTCCCGAAAGGTTCAGCGCGGCGCTTCCGTGACACTCCATCTGCTGGTTGGCGGTGGGCCAGTACCCGTACCCGGCATCGGTGATGAAGGGACGGCAGCAGGGGAGGGCGTCATAGGGGGTGCTTCCCACCATGGCAAGATCCTTGAGCACGAACTCTCTTCCGCCCCCTACCCAGAAGCAGGCGGTGTGGGCTTCGCTTATGTCCAGTACAGTCAGTTCCGGACCCGCTCCGGCAACGGTCATGGAGCAGTCGAAAACGGTCAGCCCGTCGGAGAGGCGGTAGTGCCCCGCGGGAATATAGACGTTTTTGTGTTCCTTTATGGCCGCATCCACGCAGTTCTGAAGCGGGATCTGGTCCATGTGGGCGACTTTCCCGCCCTCCGCATCGCAATTTGCGGCACGGTCAAGCGTAAGAAAATTTCCCTCTTTTTTCAGGATCTTTGCCGTGAGACGGCTGGTGACATGCAGGGCAATGATCGCCCCCTTCTTCCACTCTTTGCGGCGGAAACGGATCTTCACGCCGTCGGTGAGGGCCTGCCACGTCTCCGTCACGGGGAGATGCTCTCCCTGAAACTTCCAGAATCTCGTGACGGAGGCTTCCGGATTGTCCATGGTCTGGTGTTTGGGATCCGCGGCAAGGAAGGAAAAGGTCCCGTCTCCATGGAAATGGAGAACGAAAGTCTGCTGAAAAATTCCCTCCTCCAGTCCTTCCGCTTCCAGTTCCCCGTTCAGGTCGGTCTGATATTTGGCAAGATAGGGCGCGCCTTCGGAAACCACCGTTCCGTAGATGTGGAAATACGCCCCGTCGAAGGAAAGGTAATTTCCCTCCCTGAAGTCGCCCTCTTCTTCCAGAACAAGAAGAAAAGAGTCTTTTTCCATCCTGCCTTTCGTGACGAAATCGGAGCCCGTGGCGCCGAAATTTGCGGCGTTGAGAAAATCTCCGGAAGGGGTGAAATCGTGATCGGAAACTTCATGAAGGGGAAAGGGGGGAACGTGTGTCATCTTGCTTCTCCATATGGTTTTTCCGTAAAATATACTCTTCTTTCCCCGCAATGCAACCTTTCGCGCCGAAAAAGATTGCTTTTTCGGAATGGGGATGTATATTGAGGAAACGGTTCTATGCGGACCGGGCGGAAAAATTGCCGGCAGGCAGGAGAAAAAGCAGAATGAAAAAAGAAAACGTTTCATTGTTCCCGGTCCCCGCCGGGATCCGGTACGGAGAAGGTACGAGAGACTTGAGCCATGGGCAGTGGATCCTCCTGCCCGAGGATGCGGGATTCCCCCTGAAAAAACGGGTCATGGAAATGGCGCAGGACCTTTCCGCTTCTTTCGTTCTCCCTCCTCAGGTGAGTGCAGGCGTCCCCTCCGCGGGGGAGATTCTTCTTCAGATGAAACGGAACGGCAAACTCCCCGGGGAAGGGTATCGCCTTGTCCTGAAAAAGACGGGCGGATTCCTTCTGGAAGCCTCTTCGGACGCCGGGTTTTTCTACGGCATGCAGAGCGTTTCCCAGCTTCTTGCTTCTCCTGAAAAAGTTCCTCTCCTTGCAATTACGGACGTTCCTTCCATGAAGGTGCGCGGCTACATGCTGGATATTTCCCGGGCGAAAGTCCCCACCATGGAGACAATGAAATCTCTGGTGAAAAGTCTTGCCGCGTTGCGGTACAACGCCCTTCAGCTGTATATGGAACACACCTTCCGGTTCGCCGCCCATGAGAGGGTCTGGGCCTCCTGCAGTCCCTTTACTCCGGAGGAGATCATGATTCTGGACGAATACTGCCGGGAGCATTTCGTGGAACTGGTCCCCAATCTGAACAGCTTCGGCCACCTGAACCGATGGCTCAAGCTGGAGGAGTACAAACACCTTGCCGAATGCGATCCCCCCTACATCCACAAAAGCGGCAACCCCATGCAGGGGGTCCTGCACCCGTGCGGAAAGTCGCTTGCCTTCGTGGAGTCCCTCTACAGGGAGTTTCTGCCCAACTTCACCTCCCGGAAGCTGAATATCGGCTGCGACGAGACCGTGGAGCTGGGGAAGGGGAAAAGCTCTTCCTTGTGCAAAAAGAAAGGGGTGGCGCAGGTTTATTTGAGTTTCCTGCGGGATCTTGCCGCAACGGCGGGCAAGTTCGGTTTCTCCGTGCAGTTCTGGGGAGACATCATCATGCACAATCCGGAACTCATCGGGGAACTCCCCAAAGGGATCACCGCTCTGGAGTGGGGATACGAATACAACCACCCCTTCCGGGAGGATACGGCCAAATTCGCCGCCTCGAAGGTCCCCTTCCTGGTCTGTCCGGGCACCTCTTCCTGGCAGACCATTCTGGGGCGCACCACCAACATGCTGGGCAATATTGCCAACGCCGTCGTCAACGGCTGCCGAAACGGCGCGGAAGGGATGCTCATGACCGACTGGGGCGACGGCGGCCACCATCAGTACTACCCCGTGAGCTGGCCCGGGATCGCCTACGGCGGCGCTCTGGCATGGAACGCGAACACGGTGAAGGCGTCGGAAGAGCTTCTTCCTTACGGGATCGCCCTGGCGTTTGCCCCCCGTTTGTCCCGGAAAGAGGGGATGCGTCTGGGAAAATTCCTTATGGATGCCGGAACAGTATACGACGATTTTTCCACACGGGTGAGCAACAGCACCTCCTTCGGGCGGATCCTGCCCGCCTATCCCAGAGAGAATCACAATTCCTTGTGGCTCCAGCAGATGAAAAAAGAGGAAACGGACAAGGCGGAACGCCATGTAAGGAAACTTCTTGCGGAACTTGTTGCGCATCCCTTTGCCGGGTTCCCACTGGAGAACCGGGAAATGGTCAATGCCTTCCGCATGAGTCTTGCCGCTCTTGCCTTCCTCCGCCGTGTGCTGGGCGGGAACTGGGATCGGGCGAAATTCCGGGACGATCTGCGCCACGTGATTTCCGAACATGAGGAGCTGTGGCTGGCAAGGAACCGTTCCGGCGGGCTGTATGAAAGCAGTTCCGTGCTGCGCAGGGCCATGGATTACGACCCGGATTCCTGGAAAAAGAGGTAAGTCGTTTCCTTCCGTTTCACCTTCCGCCAAAAAAAAGATCCCGGCGGGAAGTTCCCGCCGGGATCCGAATACCCGGAAAAGGTTCCGTCAGGCGAGACGGGCCTTGAGGGCGGCAAGCTGATCGGCAAGCACCTTGGGAAGTCTGTCGAACTTCTTGTAGTGTTCTTCGATCATTTCCACCTCTTTCTTCCAGCCTTCTTTGTCGAAGGCGAGAAGTTCCTTCATGCCTGCCTCGGAGACCTTGTCTTCGATCCCGGTGCGGTCGATGGCGTTGACCGTGGGCATGTACCCGATGGGGGTTTCCACGGCGTCTCCTTCTCCGTCGCAGCGCTCGAAGATCCACTTGAGCACGCGGCTGTTGTCCCCGAATCCGGGCCACAGCCAGCGGCCGTCGGCGGTCTTGCGGAACCAGTTCACGCAGAAGATCTTGGGCAGGACGGCACCGGGCTTCTTGCCGATGTCAAGCCAGTGCTGGAAATAGTCGCCCATATTGTAGCCGCAGAAGGGCAGCATGGCGAAGGGGTCTCTGCGGACCGTGCCGGCCTTCACGTCCAGCGCGGCGGCGGTGACTTCGGACCCCACGGAGGAGCCGATCATCACTCCGTGTTCCCAGGAGAGGGACTGATAGACCAGCGGGAGCGTGGAGGGACGGCGTCCGCCGAAGAGGAAGGCGTCGATGGGCACGCCCGCGGGATCTTCCCAGTTGGGGGCGATGGCGGGGCAGTTCTTTGCGCGGGCGGAGAATCTGGCATTGGGATGAGCGGCCTTGATCTCCTTGCCTTCGGCGTCCACTTTGCCCTTTTCCCAGACGTTGCCCTTCCAGTCGATGAGCTTTTCGCCCTCTTCCAGCGGAATGTCGATGCCTTCCCACCAGATGTCCCCGTTCTTGCGCAGGGCGCAGTTGGTGAAGATCGTCTCCTTGCGGCAGGAGAGCATGGCGTTCTGATT
>JAGAEF010000111.1 GCA_017613255.1 Lentisphaeria bacterium | reverse complement strand
CCTTCTGCCGTCTTCCGCAAGGGCCTTGAGGCGGGTTTTGCTTGCGGAGGAAAAGGCCGTTTCCGAGGCGGAAAAGTAGGCGGAAAGGACTACAAGGATGAAAAGAACGATTGCCTGCGATAACAAGTGGGCATCCATACGGCTGTTTTCCGCCTCCTGATCGTTTATGCCTGAAAACGGATTATACAATACAGCGCAAAAGAAGGAAATGCAAATGGAAAATCCGTTTTCGCGGGAAAAAAGAGGCGGGTTGCCGGGCAACCCGCAAGTCTCAAGACGCAAGACTCAAGTCTCAAGTGGGGCTGGCAGAAAACACACACCGGATGTTTCCGGCCGGGGCTGGTGAGACTGGGAAAACTGGGAGTACCATGAATCCTGTCCCACGGCGTAACAACTCCAGATCGGCCGGGCTGCGAATAATCCCCACCCGGCACCACGACGCCGGATCGGATACCAGGCGGGGCGCAGTTCGCAATAACAATGCACGCGCAGAAACTGCATTATTGAGGCATTGAAGGAGATTGGCAATGGTATTGCTGACTGATTTCAGGGAATATTGCGCGAAAGAACGTGTCTTGGTTTATGACGTGCACGGGGATGTGCTTTGTTGTTGTCCTGCCGTTTTGCCGACGTGTCCGAAAGATGTTCTGTCGGAAATGAAGAAAATCTGTGAAATCCGGAAATCGGAAGGGCATAAAAAGCCTTTTTCCCTTTTTCCCGGCGACAAATACTACCCTGAAGAACTCCTCGAAAAAGAATAACTGACCACTGACCACTGACAACTGACCACTGACAACTGACCACTGACAACTGACCACTGACAACTGACCACTGACAACTGACAACTTATTTGCACACCGGTGAAATACCCCGTGTACTTTTTTGCGCACTTTTTCTCCGCGATTGCCGGACCCTCCTCCGCTGAAGCTGCGGAGGTCAAGCTGGTCGGACTTGTCTGACTCGTCGGCCGGGGTGGACCATTTTCTCCGGGCCGGGCCATGCCGCCAGCTTTTTCCCTCTTGAGACTTGAAGCTTGCTTCTTGAGACTTTTGCGGCCTTTTCTTCAGTCGAAATATTCGTCCCGGGGATCGAAGGCGGGCAGGGAAACGTTGACGATGAGAAGCTCCCCCAGCGCCCGGTGACGGCAGTAAGGCCTGATGAGAACACTGCTCCCCTCCCGTACCGGGATCTTTTCGTCGTCCACTTCCAGAAACCCTGTCCCCTTGAGGATGTAATAGACCTCCTGATGATCCTTGTGATAGTGTTTCTTCGCCTCTTTGCTGATGGTCACCACATGGAAGGAGAGCGCTCCTTCCGACTCCCGGATGAAGGCTCTTTTGCTCATGCCGCAGGGGCAGGGCACGGGGGCGATTTCGGCAAAATCCACCTGGGCGTAACGTTTTTCTTTTTCGTTCTGCATATTTTCTCCTGTGATTTTATACTTTTTTGTCCGCAAGGTCGATAGTGGCTTTTCCCCGGGGGGGCAGCATGACTTTGTCATACTCCAGGGCAGGCAGGAAGACCGGGCCGGAGCAGACGGGTTTTTCCTTGTCCGCAAAGATCCGCACGGCAACGGGATAGTCGAAGGGGTTGGAGAGGGTGAGAAGGGATCCTTCCAGCTTTCCTTCCACATGATCCAGAACCCACAGTTTCCCTTCCGCAAGATTGCAGTAGACTCCGGGATTTTCCGTCACGCCGAGCAGGACCGCGATCTCCGTCCAGCCGCTGGTGCCGAAGGGGATCTCCCCCGTGAAGTCCACATAATCCTGAAAATAGACCTTTTCGCAGATGTCTCCGGGGAGAACGAAGGTTCCTTTCCGGGCAATGGGGATGGGATGACTTTCCGTGGAAAGGTACTGGACGCAGTTGTGGGCGATCTCCCGGAGCATTTCCAGATGACGCTCGTTCCCGGTGTAGCGGAAAAGCCGGAACAGGGCATTGCCCGATCCGATGCAGATTCCCGGCGCCCCGTGCTGGTTCTGCAAATTGGCCTGAACGGCGCCCCGGCAGTCTATGTCCCACAGGGCAAAGAGCGTGTTTGCCGGGTAGTTGTATTTCACGGCGGGGACCCAGCTGGAGCAGTAGTCCGCACAGAACTCCGCCTCCTCCAGCCAATGCGTTTTTTTCGTCGTTTCGAAGAGGATCACCAGAGATTCCAGCAGGGAAAAGGCCGATTCGCTGTCCGGCGTGAACAGGGCGTCTCCCGCTCCGCCGTAGGTATAGCCCTTTTCGTGCAGTTCCCTGCAGAAGCTTTCCGCGGCCTCTTCCGCTGTGCGCAGGAAGTTGGGTTCCCGGAAATAGTCCGAAGCAAACGCCAGAGAAGCGGGCCCCAGCGCCCCGGCAAAGGATCTTCCCACGGTGACGGAAGAGGAGGCAAGGTCCAGAAGATACCCGAACTGATGCTCCTTTTCCCAGAGGGTGCAAATGGTTTCCGCCAGTTTCCGGATGCTTTTCTTCCACTCTTCCGGAAATTCCACGCCTTCCCGGTCGAAGAGAAGGAACAAGCGAAGAGAAAAGAAAAGGATCTCAAACTGCTGTCGGGCAAGCTGTCTCCCGTCTCCCCCGTCGGTTCTCCAGACGACTTTGCCCTCTTCCGTGCGGGAGAGCGGAAGGAAAAATCCGCCGGGAAGCGGCGCGTGGGAGAAAAAGTTGTCCAGCTGATCCAGCACGTGCTTTCTTGCCGAAGGGGTCCCTTCATGGAAGAGCGCGGCCAGTTCCGGATAGGTCGTCCAGCCCACATCGATCCTTTCCTGTCCCCTTGCCTTGGTGTAGAAGCGGCATTTTTCGATCCAGCGCACCTCTTCGAACATTCGTCTGATGATCTCTTCGGCGTGGGAAAAGCTTCTTGTGTTCCGCAGAGGCCCCTGCGCGGGAAAACGGTTCCGGAGACGGGAGAAAAGTTCATAGAAGGCCTTCAGGTCCCCGGCGGGAAGAGTCTGAGAAAGAAAACGCAGCTGAACATGCTGCCCGCTTTTCAGTTCCGGGGCGGTATCCACGTGGAAACAGCAGGTGAACTCCTTCCTGCGCACGCAGGGGAGGGAGAGAAGGATCCGCAGAGAACCGTCCTCCGTGACGAGAAGTTCGATTCCGTTGTCACCCAGCGAGGTGCCCTGTTCCAGAGCAAGGAAGAACGCCTCTTTCCTCTCCGGCATGAAAACCCCGACAAGGGGCGCGGAAGCGTCGGTGATCTTGCGGTTGAACTCGTTTCCCAGGGAGGGGACCTCCTTCATCACCACGTCAGTGTTTTTGGGGTCTTCCGGGAAAACGTGTTCGAGGAAGCGGGGCGGATAGACCTTGATCTTTTCCATGCGGAAACGGTTGCCGTCGTAGCAGGCGGAAGGGATCAGAATGAACCAATCCTCCCGGTAGTCCGGGAGTTCCGCGGCAAGGAAGAATCTCCCCGAGGCAATGGAGGCGGATCGTGCCGTAAAGGAGCAGAAGCCTCCTTCCTTTCCGTTTTCGAACGCAAAGGAAAAAACGTTCTCTCCCAGCTTCAGCGTTCCCTGTTCGTCAGCCTCCGCAACCGCTTCCCGGACGATCTCATGCCCTTCAAGAGCGGAAACGCCCGCTTTCCAACGGATCTTTTCCATAGGGTTCCTCTTCCTGTTTTCTGCTTCGTGGGAATAAAAAAACACCCGGACCTGCCGGGTGCCGTTTTTTTCACCGGAGGTGAATTATTTCTTTTTCCCCTTGGGAGCGGCTTTCTTTGCGGGAGCAGCCTTCTTCGCCGGAGCAGCCTTCTTTGCGGGCGCAGCCTTCTTCGCAGGAGCGGCCTTCTTCGCAGGAGCGGCCTTTGCCGCGCACTTGCAGGGGAAGGCGGCGTTCACGTCGAAGTTGTAGTAGGAGCCCAGAGAGATCAAAGTCTTGGTATGGGTGATGCCCTTGATCTGGTGACACATCTTGTCGGCAAGGATCATGGAAAGCTGCTGGTTGTCGTCCACCCGGG
>JAGAEF010000010.1 GCA_017613255.1 Lentisphaeria bacterium | reverse complement strand
TATCCGCAGCGGGGCGAAATGATTTTCCGGCAGAACGTGAAACTGGCGGCCTTTTTCAATGAGTTTGCCGCCAAACATCCTCGGAAAGCGCCGGGGGTCCAAAAGGCGCCCGCCGTCAAGAAAAGCAAAGGGGAACTGACAGACGAGCAGAAAGCGCGTCTTGCCAATGACGAGGCGGCGAAAGTCGTATTCAGCAAAAACAAAAAAACGCTTGTGAAATACGCCTCCTGCCTTGGTGAACGGGAAGAATGGATCCAATCCGGATATCCCGTCCCCGATTTCGTGACGGCTATCGGGGTCAAGGCTTTTGCGAAAGTCGAAGGCATACAGGTGAAAAAGGTCATCCTGCCGGAAGGCCTGACCAGGATCGGCCGCCGCGCATTTATAGGTTGTCATGAAATTGAGACCGTTGTTTTTCCCTCGACGCTGAAAACCATCGAAGAAGAGGCTTTTCAGTTTTGCGGGCTGAAGGAACTCCGTCTGCAGGAAGGAACGGAACACATAGGGGCGGATGCCTTCCGCTGCTGCGGTGAGCTGCAGAAAGCCATTCTGCCGGACTCTCTGACGGGAATGGAGGCACGCGTCTTCGGAAATTGTGATAACCTTACGGAAGTCCGTCTCCCGGCCGCCTTGAAGACCATTCCGCAATTCACTTTTGCCGGCTGCAAAAAACTGGAAAAGATTTTTATCCCGGACAGCGTGGAGAAAATCGAGGATTTCGCCTTCCGGAGCTGTCCGGAACTGTGCATGGTGGAAGTCCCCGAGGGGATCGAAGTATGCGGGAATGCTTTTCTGGACAGCCCGAAGGTCAAAATCGTTTACCGCCCCGTTCGGAAGAAGCAGGTAAAATAACCGTACAGAAGAGAAAGACTCAAAAAAGGACCGAAAGGAACACCTATGGAAAAAACGTATGAACCGGGCGTATATCCGCCCCACTGGGAGGAAATGCCGCTGGAAGGAAAAATCTGGCATCTGTATGCGAAATGGGATTCCATTCGCGATGACGACATGTATGAACTCCGTATGAGCGTTTATCCCGATCTGTCCGAGAAAAGGATCAAAGCAGGCTTTTATTTTGCGGCGAATGACGAACACCGGTTTACGGATAACGGCGCTGTCCTCGTTCCTGCGGACAAGGATACTTTCAACGTGGATGCCCTGCCGCAGTTCCTCCGGGATATCCTCGCGGAAGAAGAGGATCCCGCCGAGCTTGAACCGGGAGTGAGTGAAAAGACTTTCGATGCCGCCGTCGATAAAATGTTTCTGTTTCTGGATCTGCTTTCCTGCGGATACCGGATCACGGAATACGACTGGGAGCACGATGAAGGGGACGAGAAGTTCGATCCGGAGTTTTGACTCCGGATCGGTTTTCGGAACGCGCTTCCCGTGAAAATCGAACAGGCCGGAACACGGACGGGGAACTCAGAAAAAATCCGCGATGTTGAACCAGAATTCGGTCTCGTAAGTGACTTTCACCGCATTTTTACGCCTGAGATTCTCTTCGCGCCCCTTGGGATCGTCTTTGTAGCCGTTGTGGGCTTCCCAGTCGGCCTTGAGCTCGTTCCAGGCGATTTCCGGATACGCAGTCACCTTCACAAGAATGCGGTCATGGGGAACGCCTTTCACTCTTACGAGGGATTGTTCGAGGGTGTCGAACTCCAGCCCGCAGTAACGCTGACCTTCGGGAAGGGCAAAAAACAGCTCCTCCCGGATGCGTTTGTCGATGAAGGCGTATTCCAGAGAGACTCCGTCGAATTTTTCGTCGGGATTGATTTCCGGATCGGATTCCAGAACCACCGTGGCGTGCTCCGCATCATACCCCCAGCCGCCCTTGAAACAGCACTGATCGGCCGTCCGGGGAAAATGCTTCCGCAGGATCTCCCGGGGCGGCGGGTAATCCTCCGGCAGACGCCAGAACTCTTTCCTGCTTCTGGATCTCAGAAATTCGGCCGCCTCCTGGAAGAGATCGGCATATTGTTCCAGCTCTCCCCGCATCTTTTCGATGTCCTGCAATTCCTGCCGGATCTCTTTCTGAAGCTTTTTCAGTTCCCGTTCGCTGTCCTTTTCCATGATGCTTTCTCCTTTCCGCTTCCCTGAGGAAACGTCTTTTTTGTGTTTGCCCTGAAAAAAGGGGAGGGGACTCCCTTGCAAAACTTCTCACAATATAGTGCGGGATCTATGACAAAGGGTGTCACGGCAGGCGCCGTGCTCCCTCACTTTCCTTCTTTCGGCGGCATCCCCTTGAACGTGCGGATCTCTCCTCCCCGCTCCAGACGGTAGTGATCCAGCCACATTTCCTCTTTTTCGGCGGCGTGTCGCTGTTCCGCGATCAGGTGCATTTTTTCCAGCAGACGGAGCATGGCAAGTTCCCGGTTGCGAATCTGCGAACGTTCCTCGTTTGCGGATGCCTCCAGGCCGCTGGGCAGATGGACGATCCGGACGGCGGAATCGGTCCTGTTCACATGCTGGCCGCCCGGACCGGATGCCTGGCAGGTTTCGATTTTGAGGTCGGAGGGCTTGACCGTTTCCGGCATGTCCGTCTTGAAATCGAAGAAGGACACTTTGACGAACCAGTTCTTGCGCGGCCAGTGCGGACGGATCGTGCTCTGCCAGATCCATTTGACCGTTCCTTCCCAAGACCTGCGGAAATCTTCGATGTCTCCTTCGAGGGAAAGACGGATCGAAGCGGTTTCTTTGCCCCGGACGGAATATTCGGTGAGCGGCAGGCAGACGATGTGCTTTCCCGCAGCGTCTTTGCGGATGATCTCTGCGAGCAGCGGGACAAAGGTGCGGCACTCCGCAGGGCCCTGTCCGGCGCTGATTTGAAGAATGGTGGGCATCGGTTCCCCCTCACGGTTTGATGTTGACGACCGGGCGGAGTTCCGCAAGGACCGAAGCGAGCTTGAACTCTTTCAGGTCGGAGATCACCACGG
>JAGAEF010000110.1 GCA_017613255.1 Lentisphaeria bacterium | reverse complement strand
CGGGCGCCGATGTTGAGCTGGATGATCTCGTTCTTTTTGAGCTTGTTGTAGGTGGGCCGGCTGATTCCGTTGCTGGTGCGGTCGCCGCCGAAGCAGTAGAGGCTGTGGCCTTCATATTCCCCGCCGTTGGCGTAGATTTCCCGCTGGGCGATGGCAAGCGCCTGGAATTCGGTCATGCCGGGCTTCATTTCGTTGAGCATGGCCTGCACGGCCTTTTCCGCGACCTTGAAGGCCTTGCGGTGGCAGGCAAGTTCGTTTTCGCTCTTGATCCAGCGCAGGGGCCGGAACACGTCCTCGGCAACCACGATCTCCACGCCGGGCAGATCTCTGGCGATGGCGTCCAGGGTGGGTTTGGTCATCACGGCGGTGCCGCAGAGACCCAGTTTTTTCAGTTTCTTTTTGCCCATGGCTTTCTTGGCCACATCGGCGAAGGTGGAAAGGGGGATCCCGGGATAATCGGGCTCGGCGGCCTCCCGGTAGTTGAGGAGCATCATGATGTTTTCAGGAGCGTACACGCTGCGGCCGATGGCGTATTTCATGCTTTCGGGGCCGATGAGCAGAATGGCGTCGCCCTGCGCGGGAACGAACACGCCCGCCTGTTCGAAGGTGGGCCAGTATTCGGAAAGATACCGGACGTTGGCGAAGTCGGATTCCGTGCCGTGCACGAGGCAGGCATCCAGACCGGCCTTCTTCATGTTGGCCTGGAATTTGGCGATTCTTTCGAAGTACTCTTTTTTGGGGATGCTGGGAACGGGCATGTTTGACTCCTTTTGTTTTCGGATTTTGCCTGGCAAAGCTCCTCTTTGCTTTTTCGAATTTTCCGTTAATATATTTTAAAATCCGCAGGAATCAAGTCGAAATTCCCTTTTTTGCGGATAATTCCTCCGTTTTTTCCCCGCAAACGGCCTTTTTCCGGGGAAAAGGCGGAAAAAGAAGCTGTCACTTTGCCGGATTGTAATAATCCTCATGCTCCCGGATGATGGCGGGCACCAGCGGGAAAAGGATCACGATGAAGACGGCAAGAATGGTGGATACGGCGAAAAGGAAGTGGTATTTGGTGAGCTCCAGCCCCCACACCTGCCACCGGGTCTGGAAAACGGTACAGCCCAGCACCAGAGTCGTGCCCAGCCTGCCCGCCACGATCCCCAGGGAGGAGACGGTCCCGCAGAACGCCATGGCCATGATCTTGTTCCCCGGCCGGGCCAGCGCAAGCATTTCCATGGAGCTGATGCACAGAAGGAACGCTCCGGTGATCCCGGTAAGGAAAAAGGCCGTCCCCAGGATCCAGGCGACCTTGGAGAAGAAGGGGAAGCTCAAGAAGAGAAGCACGCCTACGATGAAGACCAGAGCGTGGGCGGAAAGAAGCAGCCCCCGCATCCCCGCGGTCTTGAGGACCTTGTTCATCACCGCATAGCCGAAAAGCTTTCCCACAAGTTCCATGGTGGTGATCATGACGATGACCCCCGCCCCCAGCTTCAGATAGTGCTTCATGTAGATGATCCCCAGAGGCAGGCCAGCGGAAAAGGCGAGGTTGAGGAAGCACATGTAGACGGAAAATCCCACAAGAGGACTGTTTTTCAGGCAGATCCCCAGCGCACGGCTGATCTTGAGCTTGTCCTCGGAGGCGGAGGCGGGATCCAGCGGGAACTGGTCCATGCAGAACTTTCTTCCCAGCGCCATGAAGCCGGTGAACACCAGAATGCACTGGAGAAGCACGATGGAGGGACTTGCTCCCAGGATCCGGCTGTAGAGGAAGTAGAGACAGGTATTGAAGATCATGTAGGTAAAGCGCATCCTGCCGAAGAAACTGCCCCTTTCGTCGGACCGCAGGAACGCATCCAGCATGGGATACCAGCAGGAACCGTACAGCGGCCGCGTGAGGGCAAAGAGAAAGATCGTTCCGATGACCACATAGCACCCCCATTTTCCGAAGAAAGGCGCGCAGGCCATGATGAGAAAGGCCAGTCCGGCAAGAAAACAGGAGATGGTGTTGGTCTTCTTGAGGCCCACGCGTGCGGCGACTCCGGCAAAGGGGATGAGCATGCACATGGAGGCAATGGAGGAGACCGAGGAGGAGAACATGGAGAAGGCTTCGCTGCCTCCCAGCATCACGATATAGAGGATGAGGATGGAATTGCTGTCCACCATGATCTCCGGCACGCAGCCGAAGATGGTGGAGGCTATGGCGAAAAACCGGGATCTTTTTCTCACGTTGTCGGGAAGGGTATCTGCAAAAGCCATTTTCTTTCGGCACTCCTGCTGTTGATGTTTTTCCGTTTTTTCGGAGAATAAATATAGCATCGATCCGGCTTTTTGCAAGGTTTTCCCCGGAATCCGGCAAAGAAAAAGGCGGCCTCCCGGAAAGAGAGACCGCCCCGCAACGAAAACGGTTTTCTTACGCCGCCACGGGGACGCTGCCCAGAAGCACGATGGCGAAGGCCATGATGAAGATGGCCACGGTTTCGATGATCCCCAGCGCCATGAGCTGGTTGGTGAATCCCTTGCCGCTTTCGCTGAAGGCGTCGCTGGCGGCGGCTCCGCCGGTCCCCTGCCAGAAGGCGGAAATGCCCATGGCGATCCCCGCGGAAACGCCCACGATGAGATAGACGGGCCACGCCGCATGGAGCTTGGGGTCGGAGGTGGTGTTGGAAATGATGACGAACATGAGGATCATTCCGTAGATCACCTGGGAAAGGGGAGCCCCGCAGAAGACCAGAAGCTGGAAGGGGGCGCGCTTGTTCTGGGCATAGCATTTTTTCCATGCGCCGATGGCGGCACAGCAGGCTCTGCCCGCGCCGTAGGCGGCGCCGACGGCGGAAAGCGCCATGGCGGAAAACCCGCCGATGAGGGTCATGCTTTTGGCGAAATAGAGGTCTGCGTGCTCGAAGAACGAAGCAGCCTTTGCCGCGTCTGCGGCAGTTGTGAGGATTTCCATCATTTTCTTACTCCTTTTTTTGTTGTTGTTTCGTATGAGTCGTTCTTATTCTTCGTCATTTTTTTCGGCAAACGGGCGGTAGAATATTCCTGTCCACTGCAATCCGATATGGTTGGAAAATTCCAGCGTGTTGAGCCGTATGGCATGGACCAGCACGCTCAGGAAGCCCAGAAGGATGTTCAGCACATGCCCGAACACGGCAATAAGGATGAGTCCGGCCACCCCCAGCGCCAGCAGATTCTTCGGCAGGGCGGAACAGAAATTGCCCGCCATCTGGTTGAAGCATTGTGCCACATACAGTCCGGAAAGCCCCACGGCGAAAAGCCGGATGTAGGAAAGCACGTCCACAAAACTTCCCACAAGATCGAAGGGGAGGTTCAGCACCGACTGTTTCGTCACCGTAGCCACGATGAGAAGGAGCCCGATCCCGTACACGGCATACCCCCACGCTCCGGGGAAGAAGCCGGGGAAGATGATGAGATTGGTGGCCGCAAGGAAGTTGCCCGCAATGACAAACGCCCATCCCACGTTCCCGAAACACCGCCAGGAGGGCCACTCCAGAACCGTCCGGTACAGCCGTGCGGAAACAAGGTGCAGCGCCGCAATGAAAAAGCAGAGGAACTGGGTGAAGCGGTTCGCCAGCTCCCCGTCCTCCTTCTTGAGGCCGTATTTTTCCGCAACGGCGCAGGCAAAGGGGCTTTGCGTGGGCCGGGCGAAGAAGTCCAGCCCCTGCAGGAAGAAGGGGAGTTTTTCTCTGGGAAGGCCCAGGCAGTTGCCCGTGATCAGCCCCCACAGAATGGAGAAAGCGGAGAGCAGGATCAGAAGATTCAGCGGCAGACGCGCCTTGGGCCTGTTCCGGAAAAGGTATTTGCAGAGGAAGGCGGTGACCATGAACATTGTCCCGTAGGCCACGTCCCCGATAAGCAGGCCGAAGAAGACGGGAAAGGCCAGAAGGAAGAAAAAGCTTACATCCGTCTCCCGGTAGCCGGGGGTGATCCCGATGAAATCGAAGAGAGGATCGATGATCTTGAGCCATGCGGGCTTTTGGATGCAGGTGGGGATATTTTCATCGCTTTCCTCCACATCCTCCACGTTCAGGCCCCAGGCGTGATCCTTTGCCAGTTTTTCCACCTTGGGGAGTTCCGTTACCGGCACATACCCGGCAATGCAGCAGACCTTCCCGGAGGAAAGCATGCTGTCCCTTGCCTCCAGAAATTCCAGCTCGGAGGAGAGTTTCTTCCCGTAGGAGGCGATTTTCCCTGCCGAAAGGGAAAGAAAAACGAACCTTTCCTCCTTTTCCCGGATCTTTTCCCGGAGACTCCTCTCCTCTTCCTCCAGAAGGGAAAGAGGCTTTTCCGGAAGAGGCGGGACAAGGGGGAGGGCGCCTTCTTCGGGAACAACGTCCTTCGTGACGACGGCAAAATAGAGGTTTCCTCCCTTTTTCCCGACTTGGGAGACCGCCGCACCTTCCGGGAGGGCAAGATGCCGGAACTCCCTTGCCGTGCAGCAGCAGAAGAAGACATGGATATTCTTTTTTTCCAGCGCTTTCACGTCGCTGAAACGGAAATCGCCCCAGGGCAGAAGTTTTTCCTTCTCCTGCAGGACTTTTTCCAGTTTCCCCGCAAGAATCTCCTTTTCCTCCGCAAGGGCGGAAGCTTCTTTCAGGATCTCTTCCGCGCTCCGGGAGTCCTTTGCCTCCCCTTTTGCTCCGGAAGAGGTCATGAGGACAAGGAGTTTTTCCGCGTCTTTAAGTTCTCTTTCCAGACGCGTGCGGTCCTCCGAATCCTTCCGGAAAGCGTCCTTGATGTGCATGACGCCCGCCTTCCGCAGTTCCCGCAGCGCGGCAAGTTTCTCCTTTTCCAGCATGAGGAGGACGACGTTTTTCATCTTTAAAATCATATTTCCTCAACCTCCTGAAGCTTCTTCTTGGCGATCTTGGAACGGGCCACGCTTCCGGTGAAGGCGTCTCCCAGATAGATGTTGATGACCCGGATATTCTCCCGGCACTCCGGGATCTTCACCTTTTCGAAGAGATTGACCCTCTGGGTGGTGACCCGCAGTTCGTCGGCGATGAGGGCGTACTGCTTTTCGATGATCTCCCGTTCCGTGCGGATCCTCACGATCTTTTCCAGCGCGGGGATGGCGTCGTCGTACCACAGCGGGGAGCGGAAAAGATCCAGTTCCCTCTCCTGAAAGGTCACGTCCCGGTAACTGGGGACCTCCACTCCCGCGATGTTGAGCACTTCCGTATCCACCTTTTCCACCTTCACCTTTTCCGCAAGGACACGGCACTCCTCCTCATTCCCGAAGAGCCTCATCCAGCTCGTCAGAGAGGAAAAAAGTTCCCTTTCGCGCTCCTCGTTGGCGGCGATTTTTTCCTGACACTTGCGCATTTCCAGCTGCAGCTGCTGTTTTTTCAGCTGCAGCGTGGGCAGGAATCTGGTGTACTGGGCCAGAGAATCCCGCTCCTGCTTGAGCGCCATTTTGGTGTACTTGATCTTAGCCATTTTTCTCCGAATGGTCCTTTTTCGGCCAGAACCGGGCGATGAGATCGCTCTTGATCCCGCTTTCCGTGGCGTCGAAACACTCCGCAAGGATCCGCCATCCCTGATCCAGAGCCTCCTCCAGCGGGATGTTCACGGAAAGATCCATCATCTTTTCCTCGAAGAGTTTCCCGAACTTGAGAAGCTTCCTGTCCCAGGAGCTCATGCGGAACCCCATGGACTGCTTTTCCAGCGTTTCCTTGAAGTCGGAATAGAAGCGGATCATGGTATCCATGATGGCCCGGTGGTCGGCCCGGGTCTTGCCGTTGACCTGCTGTTTCAGACGGCTCAGGGAGCCGAAAGGCTCGATCCTGCCGTTGCGCAGATAGAACTGCCCTTCCGTGATGTATCCGGTATTGTCCGGAATGGGGTGGGTGACATCGTCTCCGGGCATGGTGGTCACCGCAAGGATGGTGATGGAGCCGGCTCCGTCGAAGTCCACCGCCTTTTCGTAGCGGGCGGCAAGCTGACTGTAGAGGTCTCCGGGATAGCCCCGGTTGGAGGGGATCTGCTCCATGGTGATGGAGATCTCCTTGAGGGCGTCGGCAAAGTTGGTCATATCGGTGAGGAGGACCAGCACCTTCTTGTCCTGCAGGGCATAGCTTTCCGCCACGGCAAGGCACATGTCCGGCACAAGCAGGCACTCCACGACGGGATCCGAGGCCGTATGGATGAAAAGGACGGAACGGGAAAGGGCGCCGTGCTCCTCCAGCGTATTCCGGAAGGTGAGGTAGTCGTCGTGCTTGAGCCCCATTCCGCCCAGAATGATGACGTCCACTTCCGCCTGCATGGCGATCCTTGCCAGCAGTTCGTTGTAGGGCTCCCCAGCCACGGAGAAGATGGGCAGTTTCTGGGAGACCACCAGCGTGTTGAATACATCGATCATGGGGATCCCCGTGCGGATCATGTTCCGGGGAACGATCCTTTTTGCCGGATTGACGGAGGGCCCCCCTATGCTGACGAGATCGTCGTGGATGGCTGGCCGGCCGTCCCGGGGCTCTCCGGAACCGGTGAAGACCCTTCCCAGAAGATCCGCGGAGGAGGAAACCTTCATGGGGCGGCCCAGAAAACGCACTTCGTCGTCGGTGCTGATGCCCCGGGATCCGGCAAAGACCTGAAGGAAGACCTTCCCGTCCTGAATGCGGATGACCTGAGCCAGAGAAGTGTTCCTTGCCGACGAAACTTCCGCCAGATCGTTGTAGCCCACGTTTTCCGCTTCCACGGTAATGACGTTGCCCGCGATCTGCAGGATCCTGTGATATACCTTACGCATCTTTTTCCGCCCTTTCTCTGATTTTGTCCGCCATCTTCCGTTCCAGAAGAGTGAACTCTTCTTCCTTGAAGGGGGCGTAGTTCATGTCGGTGAGGATGAGCCGCAGTTCCAGAAAATAGCGGCGGGCCTGATCCTTGTCGTCGAAAACGAATTTCTGCTGAAGGATGGAGGAGATCTTGTCGAACATGTAGATCTGACGCTCCCTGCTGGTGGCGGAATCCACCTTGTCGAAGGTGTTCTGCTGCAGATAGACGAAATCCAGGAACTCGCTTTTGAGGTAGAGAACGAAGTCGTCCATGTTGGTGCCTTCTTCTCCCACCACCTTCATCATCTGCGCCACTTCGTTGCCTCTGCGGAGAAGCGCTCTTGCTTCGGCAAGTTTTCCGGCATCCACGATGCTTTTGTATTTGCTCCAGGAGTTCAGGGGATGGATGGCGGGGAATCTTCTTGCGCTGGACCGTTCCCGGGAAAGTCCCAGAAAAGCGCCCACGACCTTCAAGGTGGCCTGCGTGACGGGCTCTTCGAAGTTTCCTCCCGCGGGGCTTACGGAGCCGCCGATGGTCACGGATCCTCTGGTTCCGTCGTTGAGCACCACCAGGCCCGCCCGCTCATAGAAGCTGGCGATACGGGATTCCAGATAGGCGGGGAAGGCCTCCTCTCCGGGGATCTCCTCCAGTCTCCCGGACATCTCCCGCAATGCCTGCGCCCAGCGGCTGGTGGAGTCCGCCAGCAGCAGACAGTTCAGCCCCATCTGCCGGTAGTACTCGGCAATGGTGACTGCCGTATAGACGGAAGCCTCTCTTGCCGCCACGGGCATGGAGGAGGTGTTGCAGATGATGACGGAGCGGGACATGAGGCTCTGGCCCGTTCTGGGGTCGATAAGTTCCGGATATTCCCGCAGGATCTCCACGACTTCCCCCGCCCGCTCCCCGCAGGCGGCGATGATGACGATATCCGCTTCCGCGTGCTGGCTGATGGCGTGCTGGAGCACCGTTTTGCCCGCGCCGAAGGGGCCCGGCGTGCAGAAGGTGCCCCCCTGGGCCACGGGGAAGAAGGTATCGATGATCCTCTGCTGGGTGGTGATGGACTGGGAAGGAAGAAGTTTCTCCCTGTAGCAGGAAATGGGAACCTTCACCGGCCATTTCTGGGTCATGGCGATCTCTTTTTCCGTACCGTTGGCATCCCGGACTTTCGCAATGCTTTCGTGCAGACCGTAAGAGCCTGCGGAGGCGATTCTGACGACCTCCCACTGCCCCCGGAAAGAGAAGGGCAGCATGATGAAGTGCTTGAAGATCCCTTCGGGAACGCTGCCCAGCTTGTCGCCGGCGCGCACCTTGTCCCCCGCCTTGACCAGCGGCGTGAACTCCCATGTGGAAGATTTGTCCAGCGGCTCCAGATAGATGCCCCGTTTCAGGAAAAAGCCCGCCTGCTGAGCAAGTTCGTTCAAAGGATTCTGAAGTCCGTCATAGACCCGTCCCAGAAGTCCGGGCCCCAGTTCCACGGAAAGCAGTTCTCCGGTAAATTCCACCGTATCGCCTTCCTTGAGCCCTTCGGTGCTTTCGAATACCTGCAGATCCGCCCGTTTTCCTCTCACCCGGATGACCTCCGCTTTCAGCCTGAGATCCCCGAGAAGGGCGAAAGCCACCTCGTTCTGCTCCACGGAAGAATCGAATTCCACGGTCAGAAGGTTGCTGTTGATCCCTACGATGTGTCCTTTTTTCGTTTCCGGTATGGTCCTGTTCCGCTCCTGCGTTTTGTTATGTCAGCTTCATTTTCCTTAATATGATATTACCCCGCGGCGCCGTCCTCTTTTCCTGCCGTTTTTCCCACGGCGGAAACTGCTGCAAGCAGGTTTTCTTCCGCCTTCTCCTCCCGGAAGCGCTCCCACTTTTCCAGAATGAGAAGTTTTCTGCAGTAGATCCCCAGCGCGTCCAGATCGGCCAAGTGGCTGAATTCCAGCTCCTCCAGACGGGCCCAGCGGGCCATGTCCAGAATCTTTTCCCGTTCCAGAGGATCGGCGGAAGCCTGAAGGCGGGCGATCACGTCCGCGGCCTCTTCCGGAGCGCTTTTTCCGTCCCCCTCCCGCAGAAGAAGCTCCCCTTTTCCGCCCCGCGCCTTTGCCCGCATGAGAAGGAGAGCGTTGCGCAAGGCAGTCTCGTACCGGAGGAATTCCGCTTCCGAAGAACCGTTTTCCGGGAGCTTTTCGGGGGCGGCAAGGGAAAGGTTCCGCAGAAAGGAGAGCTCCTTTTCGCCCAGAAAGGCCTCGCAGTACTCCAGAAACCTGTTTCGGGAAAGAAAAGGCTTATCCCCGAAATTCAGGAAAGGAAGAGAGGCTTTCAGAGCAAAATACTGCTTGCTGCACCACTTCATTGTCGCACCTTTTTCGAGATCCCCGGCGCATCGGGCCGGGAGGTCGGTCAGTTGTTTTTGATGATCGCGGCAAGTTTGGGCCCCGCAAACTCGCAGAGGACATCCGCAAGGGCTTCGTCGCTGAAATCGAAGAACACCTCGTCCCCCTTGAAGGAGATCTGAAGTCCGGAGTGGAAGTCTTCCGTGAATTTCAGGATGGGGTCCGCTTTGAGACCGGCAAGAAGAGCCCCCTTGAGGACCTCATGCGCATTGTCCGCATCCTTCTTGGAAAGAATGACTTCCAATGCGTCCGCTTCATGGTTTGCGGCGTACCCTTTGGCCATTTCCAGAAGGATATTGCCCATGAGTTCGGGCGTCAGGGAAGAGGAAACGCACTCTCTGGTCACGGCGGAAAGCTTGGAAAGCAGATCGCTTTTCAGGGCGATGACGATGTCCCTTGCCGCCTGGCGGATGGTCTCTTCCGCGCGCTTTTCGCTTGCGGCGGCCTGTCGGGCGCCCTCCTCGGCAACGGCCTCCGCCTCCGCTCTGGCGTCGGCAAGGATCTGAGAAGCCTCCGACTTCGCCTTCGCGATGATGGCGGCGCTTTCCGCTTCGGCCTTTTCCACGCCTTCGGCGTTGATCCTGTCCAGCAAACTTTGGATATCTTCCGACATGTTCCATCCTTTCCGGTGGGGTCCACTCGTTCTGAATTTGTTTATGAATAAAAACTGTTTTATAATCAAAAATTAACCGCTTTAATATAGCACGGGAGGCGAGATTATTCAAGCTTGCATCGGCCTGCTGCGGCCCCTCCGGAAGGCCTGCAAAGCCCCGGGGAAAGGGAAATGTCTGCTCACGGCGGGGGCGGGGCGCCTCCCGAAAAAAAAACGAAAAAAATCCTCCGTTTCGCATTTTTGAAAATTTGTGCTTGAACTTGCTTGAAAATGAGCAAAAATGACGGGCCGCCGGGCAGCCCTTTTCGGAAGAAAAAAACAAACTTTCCCTTGACAAACGGCGAAATGATGATATATTGTTCGCCAATAACATACCCTTGCGATGGGATTCGGAGAACTGAACAAGCTTGATATTATAGGGAAAACAAAAACGAAACGGAGTGGTAACTTGAAACTCTTGTTAACAGGAATCACCGGGCTGGTGGGGGCTGCGTTCGTCACAGAAACCATCCGCAACAGAAAAGATGTGGAGATCACCGCCATCTGCCGCAGCGGACGGGGCGAAAGCGCCGAAGACCGCGTGAAGAAAGTCATCCGGGAGCAGAGCGAGTTCGACGGTACGCCGGAGATCGCAGAAGAAGTTCTCCGCCACGTTACCGTGATCGACGGCAACATTCTGGATCTGCCCGTGGACGAAATCGTGGCCAAGGGCCCTTACGACGAGCTTTTCCACTGCGCCGCGGACGTGAATCTGGGCAAGGATCCCAACGGAACCGTGTTCAAGACCAATATGCAGGGCACCGTGAATATGCTGGATCTGGCCAGAACCCTGAAGGTCAAAGCCCTCCACTATGTGGGCACCGCCTATGTGGCCGGGAAGTGCGTGGGTCTGGTGAAGGAAGACGAACTCAGCGCCACGGACTTCAACAACTCCTACGAGCGCAGCAAGTGCGAAGCGGAAAAGCTGGTCCGCGCCTGCGGGATCCCCTATACCGTCTACCGGCCCGGCATCATCGTGGGGCGCCTTTCCGACGGCAGGATCCGCAAACCCCTTGCCTTCTACCGCATCATGGAATTCCTGGGCGTGGTGAAGAAACACCATTGCGCCAAGCTGGGGATCCCCGCCAATTCCGTGCTTGACTGCGAAGTGAAGCTCCAGAGCCCGCTTTCCGATCGGATCTACTTTACGCCCATCGACTATGTGCAGAAGGCCATCTCCCGGCTCTTTTCCCTGCCCGTGCAGAACAAAGGGTACCATCTGACCGGAGAAAGCCCCGTAAGCACCGTCATGATCGCGGAAGCCATGTCCAGCGTGCTGAAAATGCCCAATCTGGGCGTGACCAAGGTCCAGCAGGAGGAAAATGCGGACGAGAAGCTGATCCGCAGGATGATCGCCGATCTCATGCCCTACTTCGAGACCCGCATCACTTTCGACAACACTTCCATCAAGGCGGCTCTCGGTCCCGAGATCCTCAACTGGAAGCTGGATGTGGATTTCCTCAAGAGAATGGCGTATTCCTACTACAAGCAGTGTTCTCCCGAGCTTGTTCAGGAGTAAGCGTTTTTTCGCTTTCTTGACGGAAAAAGAATGCCGGAACGGAGTTCACAGGGAACTTCGTCTCTTTTCGTCTGTCTTCCGCGGCAGGTTTTTTCCCCGGAAGAGGTGCGCTTTCAGGTCCGGAAGGGGGCTTCCCCGCAGGAGAAAAGGAGAAGAAGCGTATGAATATTCCCGCTGCAAGTCAAACGCAGATCAAAGAAAAGAAGATTTTTCTTCCGCTGGATAAATCCCGCACGCTCACCTTGGACAGGGGCCTTCTGTGTCCCGAGTGCGGAGAGCTTCTCCAGAGATCGGATGTGGAGGTCTTCACCAAATGCCCCTTCTGCGACCACGCCTTTGCCGTGGATTCGGAGCTGGAGGACTTCATTCTTGCCCCTCTGGTGGGGGAATGGGCAAAGCATCAGCAGGAGCTTTCTCTGGAGAGCTCCGACCCGCTTCTGCCCTGATTGGCCCCGCGTGGTCCGGCAAAGGATCCCCTCCGGGGCGTCCCCCGGAAAAAAACGAAAGATTTTCCGAAAAAAACCTTTGTCCCGTGTTGCATTTTCGCGCGTGCGTGTGTATATTAAACTAACGGCGCGCGAGTGCGCGCGTTGCACAATCCGGAAAATGATCTGAACAAAAGTTTTCATCCATATTCGAGAGGAGCAAAAATGCCTGAAGAGACGACAAATCCCGCCGCAGAGGAAACCCCGGCAGTTCCGGAAACTCCGGTTGCCCCCGCTGCGGAAAAGAAAAAATACAATGCGGGCAGCATCACCGTTCTGGAGGGGCTGGAAGCCGTGCGGAAACGCCCCAGCATGTACATCGGAGATACGGGGATACGGGGACTTCACCATCTGGTCTACGAGGTGGTGGACAACAGTATCGACGAAGCGCTGGCAGGATATGCCACCATGGTCTCCGTGGTGATCCATACGGACAACAGCATCACGGTGGTGGACGACGGCCGCGGAGTGCCCGTGGATATGCATCAGGAAGAGCACAAGCCCGCCGTGGAAGTGGTCATGACCGTTCTCCATGCCGGCGGCAAGTTCGACCATGATTCCTACAAGGTTTCCGGCGGTCTGCACGGCGTGGGCGTCTCCTGCGTGAACGCCCTTTCCGACTGGATGGTCGTGGAAGTCTCCCGGGACGGATTCGTCCACCGCATCAAATTCCAGCGGGGCAACACGGTGGAGCCCCTTGTGAAGCTCCACAGCACCACAAGGACCGGGACCTCCGTCACCTTCAAGCCCGACAGCACCATCTTTTCCACCACCGTCTACGAGTGGGACATCCTTGCCAACCGTCTCCGGGATCTGGCGTTCCTGAACAAGGGCGTGCGCATCACGCTCACCGACGAGCGGGGGGAAAGTGTCCGCACGGAAAACTTCCACTATCAGGAAGGGCTCATTGAGTTCGTCAAGTTCCTCAACGAACACAAGACCGTGCTGCATCCCCCCATCTACATGCACAAGCTCAAGGACAATATCGACGTGGAAGTCGCCATGCAGTACAATGACGGCTACACGGAGAACATCTTCAGCTTCACCAACAACATCAACACCCACGAAGGCGGAACCCACCTCACCGGCTTTCAGGGCGCCCTGACCAGGGCCGTCAACAACTACGCCAGGGCCGCCGGCTACATCAAGGGCGACAAGGGCAACGTGACCGGTTCCGACACACGGGAAGGGCTGGCCGCCGTGGTCAGCGTGAAGGTCCCCGAGCCTCAGTTCGAAGGACAGACCAAGACCAAGCTGGGCAACGGCGAGGTCCGGGGGATCGTGGACTCCGTGGTGTATGACGCCCTCACCACCTTCCTGGAGGAAAATCCCGCCGTGGCCAAGCAGGTGGTGGACAAGGCCCTTACCGCCGCCCGCGCCGCCGCCGCCGCGAAAAAGGCCCGGGAACTGGAGCGCAAAAGCGCGCTCAACGGCATTTCCCCCTTCCTGGGGAAACTTTCCGACTGTTCCGAACGGGATCCTATGAAGTGCGAACTCTACATCGTGGAGGGCGACTCCGCCGGAGGCTCCGCCAAGAGCGGACGGGACAGCCATTTTCAGGCCATCATCCCCATCCGGGGCAAGCTCATCAACGTGGAAAAGGCCCGGATCGACCGGGTGCTGGAAAACAAGGAGATCCAGTCCCTCATCACCGCCATCGGGTGCGGGTTCGGGAAGAACGACTTCGATATTTCCGGACTGCGCTACAACCGCATCGTCATCATGACCGATGCCGACGTGGACGGTTCCCACATCCGCACTCTGCTTCTCACCTTCTTCTTCCGGGAACTCAAACCCCTGATCGACACGGGTCACATCTACATAGCCAATCCCCCGCTCTTCAAGGTGAAACGGAAGAAACGGGAGACCTACATCGACACGGAAGACCAGCTGGACGCCTTCCTCACCGAGATCGGGTCCGACGATCTTACCGTGGAGAGAATGGACACCAATACGACCCTTACGCCTGCCGACATCGGCGTGATTTCCAAGTTCGTGCGGGATGCCCAGCACATCATTCAGGGCCTGCACCGGCTGGGGATCGACCCCGACAAATATTTCGGCATGGCGAAGGACGGGCATTTCCCCACCTCCAAGATCATCGTGCATGAGCCCGACGGAACCATCAGCGAGACCCTTGTCTATTCCCCCGAGGAAAAGAGCGCCTGCATCCAGGAGGCGGAAAAGCGTCTTCCCCCCGTGGAAAGCATGCTGGAAACCTCCTCCCCGAATGCCGCAGAAGCTTCTCCCGCTCCGGAAGGGGCGGAAAACGCTTCCCCCGAGGGCGCCGCTTCCCCCGAACAGGCCCCGGCGCCGGAAAAGACGGGACTTCATCCCGCCATCGAGGTCATCGATATTTACGAGGCTTCCGCCTGCGAAGAGCTGGGGAAAGCCATCGAGGAAGCCGGGTACTCCTCCTCCAAGCTCTATCACGGGGATACGCCGCTTTTCAAGATCACCGATTCGGACGAGACGGAAACGGTGAACACCCTTTCCGACCTTTTCGAAACGGTCAAGAAGAACGGCAGAAGAGGCCTCCAGATCCAGCGGTACAAAGGACTGGGGGAAATGAACGCCGAACAGCTCTGGGAGACCACCATGGATCCCGCCCGCCGGAAAATGATCCAGGTGACCATGAAGGACGCCATGGAGGCCGAGCGCATGTTCACCCTCCTCATGGGGGACGACGTGGAGCCCAGAAGAGAGTACATCGAGCGGCACGCCGCCGGCGTGAAGGATCTGGACATTTGACATAACGCACACCGACACTTTTTGCACACGAAACAAGGATGGAGAGAAAAATGGCAGCGGAAAAAGAAGCGAAGAACGCCGCGCTCAGCGCGCAGGAAGCAAGAGCGAAGAACCTGACCATCGCATTGGGTCAGATCGAAAAGGAATATGGAAAAGGCACCATCATGCGTCTGGGGGACAACTCCACCGTCGACGTGCCCGTCATCAGCACCGGAGCGCTGTCTCTGGATCTGGCGCTGGGGATCATGGGACTGCCCCGGGGAAGGATCGTGGAGATCTACGGACCGGAATCTTCCGGAAAGACCACACTGTGCATGCATGTCATCGCCAACGCCCAGAAGGCGGGGGGCGTGGCCGCCATCATCGATGCGGAACATGCCGTGGATCCCCAGTACGCCAAGAAGATCGGAGTAAATATCGACAATCTCCTTATCTCCCAGCCCGACTGCGGAGAGGACGCCCTCAATATCGCCGACACCCTCATCCACAGCAACGCCGTGGACGTGGTGGTGGTGGACTCCGTGGCCGCACTGGTCCCCAAGGCGGAATTCGAAGGACAGGTGGGGGATTCCTTCATGGGCCTGCAGGCGCGCATGATGTCTCAGGCCCTGCGCAAGCTTACCGGCGCCGTCAGCCGCTCCCGCGCCTGCTGCATTTTCACCAACCAGATCCGGGAAAAGATCGGAGTGATGTTCGGAAACCCCGAAACCACCACCGGCGGCAACGCCCACAAGTTCTACAGCTCCATCCGCATGGATATCCGGCGGATCGGCACCATCAAGGACAGCACCAGCGAGGCCACCGGCGCCCGCACGAGAGTCAAGATCGTGAAGAACAAACTTGCCGCCCCCTTCAAGACGGCGGAATTCGACATCAACTGGAACGAGGGGATCTCCCGGGTGGGCTCCATCATCGACGTGGGCACCGATCTGGGGCTTCTGGAAAAGCGCGGATCCTGGTTCGCCTTCGAAGGGGAACAGCTTGCTCAGGGCCGGGATGCCGTGAAAGCCCTTCTTCAGGAAAATCACGAACTGGAGGAAAAGATCCTCGGCAGGATCAAGGAGGTCATTGCGGAACGCCGTGCCGCCGCCGCGGGAACCGCTCCCGCCAAAACCTCCGCGCCCGCTCCGGAGGCCGCCGCCCAGGAGGAATAAGTACGGGAGTCGCCACTTGGGGCTGGGCACCGGGAATGCTGCGAATGCTATGAATACCGTGTGCCGCCCCTGCCTGTTCGACATATAAGGCCTGTTCCCCAGCCATGGCTGGGAACATCCGGTGTGTTTTTTCGCTCTGCGTTCTTCTTACGAGAACTTTTCCTCGGACAAAAACTCCTTCAGGGCGTCCTTCCAGTGAGGCATGGGGGGAAGTCCCGCAAGACGGAGCATCCTTTTTTCCAGCCGGGAATTGGCGGGCCGGGGAGCGGGTCTGGGAAATTCCTGCGTGGTGCAGGGGACGACTTTCTGGGATTTCCCCGCAAGAAGGAAGATCTCCTTTGCAAAATCGTACCAGGTGGCCTCTCCTTCGCAGGTGAGGTGGAAAGTCCCCGTAAGGGAACGCCGGAAAAGGATCGGCCGCAGAGCCCTTGCCACGGCGGGCGCCGAAGTGGGATTGCCGATCTGATCGGAGACGACTTTGAGCTCCTCCCGGGACCCGTCGGCCAGCTTCATCATGGCGTGGACGAAACTGGGGCCGCCCGCCCCGTAAAGCCAGGAGATCCGGCAGATCACATGATCGGGACAGTGCCGGCGGATGAGCTCCTCCCCGGCGAATTTGCTCTGCCCGTACACGGTCCTTCCGCCGGAGGGACGGTCGAATTCGTGGTAGGGGCGGTCCAGATCCCCTTCGAAGACGTAGTCCGTGGAAATCGCGATGAGCCGCACCTTGTGCCGGAAGCAGGCGGATGCCACGTTGCCGGACCCGAAGGCGTTCAGTTTGAAGGCCAGATCTTTTTCGCTTTCGCATTTGTCCACCGCCGTCATGGCGGCACAGTGGATCACCGCGTCGGGCGCGGCCGCGGCAAGGAAGGAATCGAAGGAATCCGGATCGGTGATATCCGCTTCCGGGAGGTCCGCCACCACGATCTCGCAGTCGGAAAACTCTTTCTGCAATGTCCTCCCCAGCATCCCTTTGCCGCCGGTGATCAGGATCTTCATGGCCGCACCTCCTGCGGGGGGAGTTCCGCATCCTTGAGAAGAGGATTTTTCCGGTCCTTGTCGGAGAGCAGGATCTCGTTCTCCTTGAGAGGCCAGGGGATTCCCAGAGAAGGATCGTTCCAGGCGATCCCCCGCTCATGGGTGGGTGCATAGGAGTTGTCGCACTTGTAGGAGAACACCGCCTTTTCGCTCAGGACGGCGAAACCGTGGGCGAACCCCCGGGGAATGAAGAACTGCCGTTTGTTTTCGCCGGAAAGTTCCACGGCGACGTATTTCCCGAAAGTGGGAGAACCCTTCCGGATATCCACGGCGACATCCAGAACCGTTCCATAGATCACCCGGACGAGTTTCGCCTGAGCAAAGGGCGGCATCTGGTAATGGAGCCCCCGCAGGACCCCCCGGCAGGAGCTGGACTCGTTGTCCT